>CAYVMM010000021.1:1180-13840 GCA_964452535.1 uncultured Gammaproteobacteria bacterium
CGAGGGCTCAGGACCCGTTGGGCCACGTCCAGATTGGCCCGGACTACCTGGCCGGTAAGCCAAGCCCAGAAGGCCAGGATCCCAATTCCTGGGATAAAGGATCTCCCCTCACCGTCCACCGCGTCCATGCGGGTGGTAATCCCGGCCGCCAGCAGGGCCGAAGCCAAGCCCAGGCCCAACAAAAGGCCTTTGGCTTCTCCCGAAAGGAGAAGCCAAAGGCCGAACAGGAGCGAGCTTCGTATCAGAATGGGGGTCAAAGGTGCCTCTCCGGGGTCTTGCCTTGTTAGTGGCCCGTGCTGAGCCGATGCACAGCAGCCACAAGTGCCTCGGCATGCGCCGGCGGGACATCCGGGCTCACCCCATGGCCCAAATTGAAAATGTGTCCCGGGGCCGATCCGAATTCGTCAAGAGTCCGGGCAACCTCACGCTCGATGCGCTCCGGGTGGGCGTAGAGGGTAGCGGGGTCAAGGTTGCCCTGAAGGGCAGCCCGGGCACCGAGGCGGCGGCGCGCCTGATTGGCCGGGGTCTGCCAGTCCAGGCTGATTACATCGGCACCCGTATCGGCGAGATCTTCCAGCCAGCTGCCGCCTCCCTTGGTAAACAGGATGACCGGGATGCGCTCACCCTCCCAGGTCGCCCGAAGCCCATTGACAATGCGGCGCAGATAGGGAAGATCCAGCTCCCGGAAGGCGGACGGCGAAAGCGCCCCACCCCAGGTATCAAAGATCTGGACCGCTTGCGCCCCGGCTTCGATCTGGGCGTTGAGATAGGCGGTGGCCGCGCGGGTCAGCTTGTCCAATAGCTGATGCAAGGTGTCCGGTTCGTTGAAGGCGAGGCGCTTAATGACACCGAATGTTTTGGAAGACCCCCCTTCCACGATGTAGGTTGCCAAGGTCCAGGGCGCGCCGGCAAAGCCAATCAGGGGAACGCGATTGCCCAGGGCACGACGCGAGGCGGCCACAGCGTCTGGGACGTAACGCAGCTCACTGCCCGGATCGGGGATCGGTAGCCGCCTCACATCGGCCTCGGTGCGGACCGGGCGATCCAGTACCGGCCCGACTCCCTCTACGAAGCGGAGCCCACAATCCATGGCGTCGGGAATGGTGAGGATGTCCGAGAAGAGGATAGCGGCATCCACATTGAGCCGTTCCACAGGCTGCAGGGTGACTTCCGCCGCCAGATGGGGGTCCTGACACAAAGCCAGGAAGTCACCAGCTTGCTTCCGCACTCGTTGGTATTCCGGCAGGTAGCGTCCCGCCTGACGCATGAGCCAAACCGGGGTATAGGGCGTGGGCTCCTGGAAGCAGGCGCGTAGGAAGACATCATTAGCGGGAGGGGGCATAAAGCTAACCTGCTGGGACTCGATGGCAAGGTGGAGGAGGGGATCCCCCCGGTAAGGGCAAAGGAAAAGGCAGAGGGGCTATTCGCCCTCCCCCCGAAGCTGGCGCCGCAGAAATTCCATCTGCTGCTTCAGGTACAAGCGCTCCCGTTTGAGTCGACTGAGCTCAAGATCTTCCATATGACCTCGGCCGGCTTCGATCCGATCGATTTCCCCGTCCAGGCTTTGGTGACGCTCGAAAAGCGCCTGGTAGCGACCGTTCTCTTGAGCCAGCTCCGCATCCACCCAATCGAGCTCATTCCCCATAGGAGGCCTCCTTACTAGCAGGGGGAGAAACGTCCTCTTCTTCCCGACCTCTTTCGTCAACCTGACGCAGCCGACGGATCGCCTCGATCAAGGCGCAGCTGGATCGACCCGTCTCAAAACCCTTACCGACAGGCGGATCCAAAGCACAAACAGGCCCCCTCCGCCCAAGCCCAGACGGATGAGTAGGCCAGTATGCGGTTCAAGCAATCGTGGATCATGCGCAAGGGGTCCCAAAATCCAAGGCTCATGCAGCATACGGTCCGTCCATCGGCTCAGGGTACCACCCTCGATAGGGGATCGGGAGGGTCATGGACGCTGGTAGGGATCGAAGATTCGCTCGTGCTCCCGAATAGCGTAGCGATCGGTCATGCCCGCAATATAGTCGGCCACTATCTGGGCACGCCCGGCCCGACCCTCCTGCCCTTCGGCGCTTTCGGCCCGATCCCGGAATTCGGTTGGGAGGATCCCGTGATCCTCCATGAAGGCCTCCCATAAGGCCTCAATGATCTTGCCCCCCTTAACCGCCATTCTTCTAACACGGTAATGGCGATAGAGCTCCTCATGGAGGAAGCGCTTCAGGCGCCGATTACTCTCAGCCATCGCCTCGGAGAAGGCCACAACGGGTGTGCTAATGCCTCGCACCTCGCTAGCGCTTTGGCATCTGTAGGCTTCGAGGCGATCCCAGGTTGTGGCTACCAGATCCTCCACCTGGCGATCGATTAGGCGCCGCACGGTTTCGTGGATAGCGCGTCGGCTCTCACCAACCTCCGGATAGGCAAGGCGGACCTCCTCGAACGCCTCGGCAAAGAAAGGAACCTTCTCCCGAAGCCGATCGCGCTCCAAAAGGCCTGAGCGCAGGCCGTCATCGATGTCGTGATTGTTGTAGGCGATCTCGTCGGCGATATTGGCAATCTGGGCCTCCACTCCCGGCTGGGTGCCTTCCAGGAAGCGCTGTCCCAGCTCCCCCAGCGCCTCTGCCCGACGGGGAGCACAGCGCTTAAGGATCCCTTCCCGGACCTCAAAGGTCAAGTTGAGACCATCGAAAGCCGCATAGCGCTGTTCCAGATGATCCACCACCCGAAGCGATTGCCAATTGTGCTCAAATCCCCCCCATTCCCTCATGCATCCATGGAGGGCTGTCTGTCCGGCATGGCCAAAGGGGGTGTGTCCCAAATCATGGGCCAGGGCAATGGCTTCCACTAGGTCCTCGTTCAGACGCAGGACCCGCGCAATGGATCGGGCGATCTGGGCGACTTCCAGGGAATGGGTAAGCCGGGTGCGATAATGATCGCCCTCATGATTGACAAAGACCTGGGTCTTGTATTCTAGCCGCCGGAAGGCCGTCGAGTGGATGATCCGATCCCGGTCCCGCTGAAAGGCCGTTCGATTGCGGGGGGCCTCCTCGGGATAGCGGCGTCCTCGGGACTGAGCCGCCGAGCATGCGAAGGGGGCAAGATCGCCTTCCAGTTGCTTGCCTGGGGATACCATCCGGATTAGGACCTCCTGGCATGCCTTTCCCAGCTAACAGGCCTCGATGGTGGCTCGAATCACCTCGGGGGGAACATCAGCGGTTAGGAAGGCGCGCCCGATTGCCTCAAGTAGGACGTATCGGACCTGTCCTGCCTCGGCCTTCTTGTCCCCCCCCATGAGCCTCAAATAATCCGCCGCTGTCAGATCGGAGGGACCGGCAACGGGCAAGCCCGAGCGGTCAATCAAGGACCGGATCCGGGTAAGGGAACCGCGGGAGAGCCAGCCGAGCCGATAGGAGGCCTCGGCAGCCATGGACATACCGGCCGCTACGGCCTCCCCGTGAAGCCAGCGGGCGTAACCGGTACCGGTCTCGATAGCGTGGGCAAAGGTATGACCCAGATTGAGCAAGGCACGTTGACCGGCCTCTCGCTCATCGGCGGCTACCACTTCGGCCTTATTCCAACAGGAACGAAAGATCGTCTCGGTCAAGAGCACCGGATCCTGCTCCAGGATCTCTAGGGCATAAGTCTCCAGGTAGGAGAAAAAATCCGGATCCCGGATAAGGCCGTATTTGATGACCTCGGCGAAACCGGCTCGCAGCTCTCGCTCGGGCAACGTAGCCAAGATCTCAGTATCGGCAAAGACCGCACGAGGCTGATAGAAAGCCCCGATCAGGTTCTTACCACTCGGATGATTGACGCCTGTCTTTCCTCCAACGGCAGCGTCCACCTGGGCCAGCAGCGTCGTGGGGACCTGGACCCAGGGGATCCCTCGCTGGAAGCTAGCGGCGGCAAATCCCCCCAGATCGCCGATTACCCCCCCGCCCAGGGTTATCAGGGTAGTCTTGCGATCCACCCGGGCCGACACAAGGTCATTAAACAGGGCTTCCAAGGTGGCCAGCGTCTTGTAAGCCTCCCCGTCGGGGAGCTGAATGGCGGCCAGCACCGCCACATCCGCCTCCTGCAGGCCCTGACAAAGCCTCTGCTGATGCAGGGGAGCTACTGTTTCATTGGTGACCACCACGGCCCTCGGAGCGGGGAGAGTTGCGGCGATCTTACTCCCCTGGCGAATAAGCCCGGGTCCGATATGGATGGGATAGGTCCGTTCTCCCAGCTCAAGTTTAAGGGTCCTCATCGCCCCTCATCCGTGGAGTACGCTATCCCCCTTGTCACCCACTGGGCTAGCTCCTGTGCCATCGCCTCCGGTTCCCGCCCCTGCGTATCCAGGATCCGGTCCGCCTCACAGTAGAAGGCTTCACGCTCAGCCAGAAGGGCCGCTAACCTCGCCCGGGGGTCCGCAACCTGAAGGAGAGGGCGCTCCTCCCCACTGACAAGGCGCGCTAGGAGGGTCTCCACGGGCGTGCGCAGATAGACTCTCCAGCCCGCTTCCGCCATAAGGGCACGATTGGCCTCTCGAAGAACCACGCCTCCGCCAGTAGCCACCACCAAAGGCGACCGGGACCGAGCAATCGCCGAGAGCTTCCTCTGCTCCCGATCCCGAAACCCCGTTTCGCCCTCTTCGCGAAAGATCTGGGCAATGGATTGACCCGCCTGGTCCTCGATCTCCCGATCCAAGTCGCAGCCTTCCCAAGACAGGTGCCAAGCGAGTAAATGAGCCAGGGTCGATTTGCCAGCCCCCATCGGTCCGATCAAAAAGAGCTTATGGGCCATCCATGCTAACCATTCATGCAAGCCTGCATCTTCGGGGCAAGGACGAAAGCAAGCTCCCTTCGAGGTCCGGGGACTCGGTTACAGAGGCACGCCCACCGAGCGCTTCTTTGATGATCCGAGGCGTAAGGAAGATCAGGAGCTCGCGCTTTTCGTCTGTGATCGTCTTGGTCTTAAAAAGCCAGCCCAACCCAGGAATGTTGCGGAAAAAAGGCACCCCCGTCTCATCGGTACGCTCGCTCTTAGTATAGATCCCCCCCAGGACGATGGTCTCACCATCATCCACCAATACCTGGGTCTCGATCTCCTCGGTGTCGATGGCAGGCCCCGCTGGCGTAGTCTCGCCGACCGTGTCGTTTTTGGCATTGACCTCCATGATCAGATGGTCCTCCGGAGTAATCTGCGGGGTGACCGAAAGGCTCAGCTCCGCTTCCTGGAAGGAAATCGAGGTGGCCCCGGAGGAAGTGGCCTGCTCAAAGGGGATCTCCGTCCCTTGCTGAATGGTAGCCTCCTGTTGATCCGCGGTCACCACACGGGGACTGGAGATTACCCGGCCCTTGCCCTCCGCCTCAATGGCGGAGAGCTCCAAGTCCAGGGTGGCATCATTGGCAAGGCTCCCAATCCGGGCCCCAAGGGCGGCGTCAGGTGCAGGAGAAGTGGGCAGATTCACAGCCAACGCGGGCTCATTGCCCTGGGCCCCAGCCAGGCTCCCGGCAATGGTATCGCTCCCCTCCCTCACCAGCCCACCCCATCGGACGCCCAGGTTGCGCTCGAAATCCGTATCAAGGGACACAATTCGGGCCTCGATCCTCACCTGGCGGGTTGGCTTGTCCAGCTTCTCGACAAGGTCACGGACCTTCTGGATCTGCTTCGGGGTGTCCCTTACCAGCAGGCTATTGGTGCGGGGGTCCACACTGACGGAGCCGCGCTCGGATAGCATGCCCCGCTGCCCCGAGGGTCTTCCGTCACGCTGACCGGGCAATCTTCGGTTACCGCCCTGCTGGGACTCCAGTAAGGCCTTCATCTCGGAGGCCTTAGCGTAATTCACTTGAATAATCTCGGTCTGAAGAGGAACGAGCCTCTGCTTTTGGAGCTTGGCTTTGAGCTTTTGCTGTCGCCGCTTCTGGAGCTCGGCTTGGGGCGCCACCCAGACGACGTTGCCTTCCCGCTTCATGCCCAAACCTTGACTCTCCAGAATCAGATCAAGGGCCTGATCCCAGGGCACATCTTGAAGCCTCATGGTCAGGTTCCCCCCCACGCTTTCGCTAGCAATGATATTGATCTGGGCGAATTTCGCCAGTATCTGAAGGGCCTGGCGCACTTGGATGCCTTGAAAACTGAGGCTCAGCTTGTCGCCCTCATAGGGCTTACCCAGGGCACCCGTACCCCGCTTGGCCAATCGGCTTCTGGGCTCGGCAATATCCAGGACCAGTCGGTTGCCCACCTGATAGGTCCGTGGCCGAAGCGGACCGTCACCGGTGGCCACAATACGGGCACGCTCTCCCTTTTGATAGAGGTCGATGGTGTCCACCACGGTCCCAAAATCGGTGACCACCAATCGCTTTTGGAAACGCTCCGGCAATTGGGTCCTCGGCAGATCCATAATCACCCGATCCGCCCCCCGACGCACCCGAGCCCCTATCCCCGTCCGGTCCAATTGGAGGATCAAGCGGCCCATTCCCTCCTCGGGACCGGTGGTAAAGTCTATCCCTGTCACCTGACGCATCCCTTCCTGGGCATCGGGCGCCGTCAACGCCACCCGGAGTCCCGCATCGACGGAACGGACGGTCGGGATCATCCGCTTACGCAGATCCAGGATCATTCGGACCCGGTTGCCCTTTTGCCCAAATCGAAGCCTCTCAATTGCAGGATGGGCTACGGCGTGCTCGGTCCGATCCAGGGCGAGCTGCGCCCCGAACAGATCCACTACCACCCGGGGGGGATCCGCTAGCTGAAAGGAGCGAAACCGCTTAAGGTCACCCTCGATGGTAACGAGCACACGCGTCTTTCCCTTGTTCCGATCAAGCGAGAAATCCCGGATTTGGGCCGAATCCGTTGCAGAAGGCGCCGTCTCAGCTGTCCTTGACTCGGGGGGCGAAGGGACCGATGCGGTCGGTTTCAGCACAAGGCTTAGGCCATTGCCCTCCGCGGTAACCAAGGCCTCCGCCGGACGCGATAAGTCCAGAACAAGCTGGAGAGGGCCCTCATCGCTTGGCCGACGGCGCAAATCTCGAACCAAGCCTCCCGAAGGAGCATTCGGGAGGCTTTGCGGCGGGACCTCGGCATTGGGGAGCTGAAGCCGCACCCGAGCGTCCTCCTGGTCGATTGCCACGCGGTACGTCAATTGTCCATTGGCTGTCATCTGAAGCTCGGTGGCACCATTCCGCGAGAAGAGCTCAATGTCCTTCACCCGGATAGAGGCAGCACTCACGGGCAAGGCAGCGTTCTGAGCCAGGGCAGCCAGAAGCACAAGGGGCAGCAGACTCGGCTTGGGCCCTAGGGACACCCGTCATCTCCTCGAGGATGCAGCGAACCCGATAGTCCGGCGCTTAGGCTTCCATCGCCCCTTCCCTCGGCTAATCAGCTCGCGAAGCACGATTTTGTTGGGGGCAATCTTTTCGACTCGACCGTACTGCTGACCCATATAATCTCCCGGCAGCACCGTATAGACCACGCCATCTGGGGCCCGGACATAGGCCTGCCGGCCACGGTCAGGGGACAGTAGGATCCCCACTACTTTCAGAGCCCCCAGGGCGAACTGCTCCAAGGGATCGGGATCCCGCTCGGGATCGGGCTGAGGACCGGCATACTCCGTTGCCTTTTGGGCTGGCTGCAAAGAGGGGATTGCCGAAAATGGGGACCGTTCCGGGGCCCGGAAAGTGACCTCAGGGGGCTTAACTGGCCCGGGAAGAGGCGCCAGGCCCTTCTCGTCCGAAGGCGGTAAAGGCCTCTCCACGAACCGCCGGAGATCCTTGACTGGGTCTTCCTGGCTCTGACTGCACCCAGCCAATAGGACCAGTAGCCCCACCCAAGTCCCGATTGACCCCTTCATTCCCCCCCTTCCCCTCCCCCTTTCGCTTGTTCCTCATCCAGGTAACGATAGGTCCGGGCCAGCCCCTTCAAGACCAGCTCCTGACCGGAGCGAGAGAGCGTGATATCGCCAAAGCTAAGGATCCGAGGAAGGGAAGCCGTAGCAGCCAGAAAATGGCCCAGGGCATTGAAAGGGCCCGTTACCTTGATCTCCACCGGCCATTCCGCATAGAATCGCTTAGGAATCGCTTTCCGGGGACGAACGAGCTCAAAGCTCAGACCTTCGGACCGTCCTGCCCGTGTCACCTCAACCAGAAAGCGGGCGACTTCGGTCCGTTTGGGAAGCTGCGCCTGGGCCTGCTGCATGCGCTCCCGAAGCCGTCGGTAGCGCTTCTCGAGGCGAGGGAGATGAACAACGTAACGCTTCTTCCGTTGATACTGGGCCTTAAGGGTCTGAATCTGGCTCTCCATCTCGGCCACTTGCCGGGAATGGGGCCAATAGACCAACCATCCGAAGGCCCCTACCAGGAGACCAGAGAGGGCCAACAGCCCCCCTGCCTTGGCCCAATCGGGGATTCGGAGCAGGGCATCCAGACTGAAACGGAGCTCACCCCCCATCGACCAAACTGCTCTCTTGCGCTGAGCCCTTCTTCTCGCTGCCTTGATTAGCTTTCCCGGCCTTTACCAGTAGCACCGTCAGTCGGAAGGACTTCACGGCTTGCCCGCCCCCTTGCTGTCCATTCCCTTGCTCAGAGGTAATCACCTTCAGAGTGGGATCCCGATAGGTTGGCGAGGCCTCC
The DNA here is from genome assembly GCA_964452535.1 of uncultured Gammaproteobacteria bacterium. Lineage (GTDB taxonomy): Bacteria > Pseudomonadota > Gammaproteobacteria > Thiohalorhabdales > Thiohalorhabdaceae > Thiohalorhabdus. The sequence goes on from CAYVMM010000021.1 coordinate 9,793, forward strand.
AAGCGTCGCATCAGGCTGGAGACATCGCTGTTGGAGCGCGCTTTGCCCTTCAACTTCAAGAGCGCGCCATTTTGAGTCATAGAAGTGAGTGAGACCTCTTCAGGGACTGCTTGACCTAAGCTCTGCAGAAGCGCCACTGGCCGGCTTCGAGCCTCTTGGAGATCTTTGATCACCGTCAGCTTCTTGCGCAGCTCCTCGCGCTCCTTGCGGATGTCCTTGAGCTCATCAAGGCGCGCATTGAGCTCAGTTATGGCGGTTTCCATAAAATCCCGCCGCTGGCGGAGCCGCTGCTCGACCTGTTTCAAATGCCAATAGGTGGCTGCCAACACTCCCCCTATCAATATCAAGAAGATCGCCATGCCCAGCCCATCCCGGCGAAGCTGGGCCTTGCGCCGAGTCTGCTGGTAGGGGAGAAGATTAATCCAGATCATGCGTCGAAGCTCCGAAAGGCAAGCCCCGTAGCCACCATAAGCCGGGGAGCAAGCGCCTTCAGATCCTGCTCCCCAATCCCGTGGCCAAGTATCATGCCAGCGAAGGGGTTGCTGAGCCCCACCTTGATCCCTAGGTGATGCTCCATCCTGTCCGCTATCCCCTTTATCAGGGCTCCGCCACCCGACAGGACGGCCTCCTCCACCGTTTGCTCCGGATAGGTGGTAGCATAGAAATCCAGACTGCGACCCACCTCGCTGGCCAAGCTCTGCAGGAAAGGAGCCAGTACTTGGTCCTCGGCCTTCTCAGGGAGCTCGTCACGCATCAATCGCTGCTCTGCCTGATCGTATCCCCATGCGTAGGTCTCAGACAGGGATTCCACTAACTGCTGCCCGCCGAAATAGTGATCCCGCGTAAATAGGGACTGCCCCTGATGGAGAACATTGATATTGGTAATCTCAGCCCCAACATTCAGCAAGGCCACGGTCTGCTCAAGGGCTTTGGGCGAAGCCCCCAGCCCGTAGGCATTTTCCACCGCGAAGGGATCCACATCGATTACTGAGGCCTTGAGGCCAGCTTGCTTGATCGCCCGGAGATAGCCGTCGATCACTTCCCGCTTACACGCCACTAGAAGGGCCGTTAACTGATCGGCTTCCTCTTTGGGATCAGGGCCTAGGATCTGGTAGTCCAAGTACATGGATTCGATACCAGCCGGTAGGTGATGACCGGCTTCCATCCACACCTGGGCCTGCTGCTCGAACTCCTTAAGCGCAACAGGGATAGTAATCTTCTTGGCGATAACCGAAGCTCCTGCCACAGAGGTAGCGACATGCTTCCGTCGGATCCTCGCCCGCTTGCGTGCCCGGGCAATAGCGTTCGCCACCGCTTCGGGATCCGCTACCATTTGGTCTGTCATGGCCTGAGGGGGAAGCGGCTCCACCGCATAACCTGTCAGATAATACCGACGACGGCGGCGCCTTAATTCCACGGCCTTCACAGCAGTAGTGGAAAGATCCAATCCAAATAAGGGCTTATTGTAGAGCTTGGTCATGGAAAGGGTTTCCAATCTTCTATCATTAGGCTCCTTTGTTTATATCAAGTAAAAGCCACAAGGGGGAAGCCCTTCTCCTCTGCTAGAAGGGTGACCTCCACTAGCTTGTGTCTGCTCTCCATTCAGCTTTTCCACTAGAAAACGGTTAATGCCAAGATTTCTCAAGGCCTTTCTAATTACAGGTGGGGTCTTCCTCTTCATCGGCCTAGTTACTGCTACTGGAGGCTTCCTTTGGCTTAATGCTCACGTTCCGCCCATTACGGCTCTGACCCACTACCAGCCCAATGTCCCTCTACGGATCCATGCCCGAGACGGGCGTATCATTGGGGAATTCGGCTCAGAGACCCGCTATCCGCTCGCACCCGAGGCCATCCCCCACCCTCTGAAGACGGCCTTCCTAGCCGCGGAGGACGCCAGCTTCTTTGATCATCCGGGCATCGATATCCCGAGCATCATCCGCGCTTTGATCGTCGACATCCAAGCCGGGGCTCCGGTCCAGGGAGCCTCTACCATTACCCAGCAAGTTGCTCGGACCTTCCTGCTCTCCCAAGAACGGACCATTATTCGCAAGCTTCGCGAGATGATTCTTGCCTTTCGTATCGAGCGACGCCTGACCAAGCCCGAGATCCTGCACTTGTATCTCAACCAGATTTATCTCGGGAATGGCGCCTACGGAGTCGAAGCAGCGGCCCAGATCTATTACGACAAATCGGTCCACGATCTCACCTTGGCTGAGATGGCCATGATTGCTGGCCTACCCAAGGCGCCCACCCGCTTTAATCCCACTATGAACCCGGAGCTAGCCCGCTCGCGCCGAGGCTATGTCTTGCGGCGCCTGGTTGAGATCGGTGCCGTCGCTTCCGAGCGGGCCAAGAAGGCTCAGGAGACCCCCATCCACGCCGGGACACACACCATTGTGGACGCGCCTATGCCCTTGGTAGCCGAGGAGGTTCGGCGCCGGATCGTGGAGCGATACGGGGAGGAACAGGCCTATACGGCAGGCCTTCGGGTATTCACCAGCATCGACCCCGAAAGTCAGGCCAACGCACGCCGGGCGCTCCAAGAAGGGCTCCTGGATTACACCTACCGCCACGGCTATCGAGGTCCGGCGGCCCACATCGACCTGGAGCCCATTCGGCGAAAAACCCAATCCCGACCCCAGGGCACCTCCTTCCAGGAGGTGCTACGCAAGCGACTAGCGACCCTCGAAACGTTCGGTCCCCTTCGGGTGGGAGTCGTCCTCAGACTAACCACCCCAAAAGAAGGGAAACCAGGGCACACTGATTCCTCGCCCAAGAGCGCCCGGGTCTTGCTTGCCAATGGCCATCTTGTTGACTTGCCCTGGCAAGGCATGCGTTGGGCCCGACCCTACCGATCCCCCAATCGACGCGGCCCCCAACCGGAAACGGCATCGGACATCTTAGCCCCAGGGGATGTCATCCGACTGGAGAAACGCCCAGGCAGGCCTTGGCACCTCTCTCAGCCTCCTCGGGTTCAGGGGGCAATGGTCGCCATGGCACCTCAGAGTGGCCGGATCCGGGCCATGATCGGAAGCTTCGACGTCCGTTTGTCTGAGTACAATCGGGCCACTCAGGCCCGCCGACAGCCCGGATCGGCCTTCAAGCCATTCATCTACGCAGCCGCCCTCAATAAGGGACGGACCCCGGCTACCCTGATCAATGATGCCCCCATCGTCTTTGAAAATGCCGCCCTGGGAACCCGCTGGCGGCCCCAGAATTATTCCCGGACATTCCACGGGCCCACAAGGCTACGAACCGGTTTGGAGCACTCCCGCAATCTGGTTACCATCCGACTCCTGCGGCAGATCGGAGTGAATTACGCTGTGGATTTTGCTTCCCGTTTCGGGTTCAACCCCGAGCACCTACCTCATAACCTGGCCTTGTCGCTGGGGGCGGCCTCCCTGACACCGATCCAGATGGTGCGAGGCTATGCCGTCTTTGCCAATGGCGGCTTGCGAGTTGATCCCGTCTTGATCGAACGGGTGGAAGACCGAAATGGGCACCCCCTGAAACGCCGTACTGTGCGCTCCCGCTGCATTCAATGTCACCGGGCCTCGAACCCTTCCATACCCGAAGCCGAAACCCTCAAGACTCAGCCCGAGGAGCGCTTCCATGCCCAGATTCGACCGGAGCGAGTATTGACTCCCCAGATCCGCTACCAGATGGTCAGCTTACTCCAGGGGGTGGTTCAGCGAGGCACCGGACGGCGGGCTAAGCACCTCGACTACCCGGTGGCCGGGAAAACCGGGACCTCTAACGACCAGCGCAATGCCTGGTTCCTGGGTTTCACGCGGGACTTAGTTGCAGGGGTTTTCGTCGGCTTCGACAAGCCGCGAACTCTGGGCCACCGAGAGACCGGATCCCGGGCTGCTGCCCCCCTCTGGGTGGATTTTATGGAACGGGCGCTACAGAACGACCCGAGCCGCCCCTTCCAACGGCCTAAGGGACTGGTAAGCGTCCGGATCGACTCCAAAACCGGTAAGCTTGCCGCCCCCTGGAGTGAAGACACTCAGTTCGAGCTCTTTCGGAAAGGGAACGCACCGGATGA
>CAYVMM010000022.1:0-13579 GCA_964452535.1 uncultured Gammaproteobacteria bacterium
CCCCCCAGCGACGGACAGGGCCGCTGCTAAAGCGGCGGCGGTCACCCCGAAGGCCAACGCTCCGGTTTCGGCGTTGGTCAATACCAGCCACAAGGCAAGATAGAGAACAAAGGCTCGTGCCCAGCCCCCAACGACACGATCCTGCCACATAGCCGCTTCCCTTTGGCCGACGATGCTCCGAGCTTCAGCTTTCAAGGCTACGGTCTGGCTCCAGGGGCGTCCAGGGGCCAGCTCGACCCCTTTCCCATGAAGGTTTCCCATTGGTTTGGACCGGTGTCATCGCCTAATCCAATGCCAAGCCTTGGAGGCCAAGGCCTGTGGCTTTCGATTCCGCTAGGATTCCTCGGCCAGGTCCTCAAGTAAGATGGCCTGGGCGGAGACAGCCTCCGCGCCGGTCTCTGGCCGCAGGCGACGGTAGGTCCCATCGCTTGCCAGCTCCCAGGCCTGGGTATTGTCGCGGAGGTAAAGCTCCAGCTCCCGGATCAGACGCGCCCGCAGGGAGGGATCCCGGATCGGGAAGGCTACTTCCACTCGCCGAAAGAAGTTGCGCTCCATCCAATCGGCGCAGGCAGCATAGACCTCCGGTGTCCCGGCATTGGCAAAGTAATAGGCCCGGGTATGCTCCAAAAAGCGACCCACCACTGACCGCACCCGGATGCGATCCGAAACGCCGCTGATTCCCGGTCGCAAACAGCACATCCCGCGCACGATCAAATCGATCTCCACGCCAGCCATAGAAGCAGCGTACAGGGCCCGGATGATCTTGGGCTCGACCAAGGCATTAACCTTGATGATGATTCGCGCCGGTTGGCCCGCCTGGGCATGGGCCCGCTCGCGCTCGATCTTCTCTAGTAAGGCCCGATGAAGGGTGAAGGGCGACTGGAGCAGGACGCTCAGATCCGAGGCTCGACCCAGGCTAGTGAGCTGGAGAAAGACCTTGTGGACATCGGCTCCGATCTCGGGATCGGCGGTGAACAGGCCGTAGTCGGTATACAGCCGGGCCGTGCGTGGATGATAATTGCCTGTGCCAAGATGGACGTAGTTGTTTAGCTCGTCCCCTTCCTGCCGCACCACTAGGATCAGCTTGGCGTGCGCCTTATAGCCCACTACGCCGTAGACCACATGGGCACCAGCCTCTTGCAGTCGGTTAGCGAGGGCGATATTGGCCTCCTCATCAAACCGCGCACGCAGCTCCACCACGACCATCACCTCCTTGCCGGCACGAGCTGCTTGGACCAAAGCGTCCACGACTGCCGACTCCGGACCGGTACGGTAGAGGGTCTGCTTAATAGCCAGGACCTGGGGATCCTGGGCGGCCTGTTGAAGGAAATCGATTACCGGGGTAAAGGATTCAAAAGGATGGTGCAGGAGCACATCCCGTTCCCGGATCACGGCAAAGAGATCAGAAAGCGAGGTCAGAGGCGCGGGTAGGCCGGGGGTAAATCCGGCGTACAAAAGGTCTGGGCGGTCCACCAGATCGGGGATGGCCAATAGCCGGTTCAGGTTAACCGGTCCATTGACTCGATAGAAGTCCTCCTCGCCCAAGCCAAATTCGGCCAGCAGGAAGTCGGCCATATCGTCGGGACAGTTATCTGCTACCTCCAGGCGAACCGCGGCGCCGTAACGCCGCTGGGACAGCTCACCCTCTAGGGCCCGACGCAGATCATCAATCTCCTCCTCATCCACAAAGAGATCGGAGTTACGGGTAAGCCGGAATTGGTAACAGCCATTCACGGTCATGCCCGGGAACAGCTCGTCCACAAAGGCATGGATGATGGAGGAAAGGAAGACAAAGTCATTGGGTCCACTGCCCGTCTCTTCAGCGGGGAGCGGGATCAAGCGAGGGAGGGCCCGGGGGGCCTGCACCACGGCTACCCCGCCGCTGCGACCAAAGGCGTCCCGGCCCGAGAGACTCACGATGAAGTTCAAAGACTTGTTCAGGATCCGGGGAAAAGGATGCGCGGGATCCAGGCCGAGCGGGGAAAGGACGGGGAGGAGCTTCTCCTCGAAATACCGGTGGAGCCATTGGCGCTGGGTCTCGGTCCATTGGGCTCGACGAATAAAACGAATCCCTTGGTGCGCTAGGGCCGGCGTCAGCACCTGGTTCAGGACCCAGTACTGCTCCTCCACCAGCCTGTGAGCGCGGGTACTGACTGCTCGCATAACCTCCTGGGGGGAACGGTTATCCGGTCCGGTGTGGGTCACCCCAAGCTCGATTCGCTGTTTGAGTCCGGCTACCCGGATCTCGAAGAATTCATCCATATTGGTGGAAGCGATGCACAAAAACCGAAGCCGCTCCAGCAGGGGGACAGATTTGTCCTTGGCCTGCTCCAAGACTCGGGCATTGAACTCCAGCAGAGAGAGAAGCCGGTTCTGGTAGAGCTCCGGCCGCTTGAGATCCACACTATTCATGGGTTAGAAGGCTCCGATCGAGGCCCGCTCAAGCAGGAAACAGGGAAAGGCCCTGAAGTGCTCACCGCTGGTCATAGCAATCATTCGTTGACAGAGCTCCTTGGCATCATCGAAGACGTCGGAGTCCGGCACCTGGTTGATATCCGAGCGCATCCAGGCTCCCAGCGCTTCCCTTGGTTCAATCGAGCTTCCTTAGCCCACGCTGCCTCGGAGATCGGCATCGACTACACATGGGAAGGGCGTGACCTAGGAGGAAAGCGAGCGCCTCATCCCGAAGACATTGACCGCCATCCCGCCCTGGAGGACACTGGCTTTTGCGCCTTCGCCCGATACATGGAGGGTAAACGCTTCCGGCAGGCCATGGGCCGGCTTCTGGCCTTTCCCCCGGATTCCACTGCCATCTTATGTGCGGAAGCGGATCCTGCCCGCTGCCATCGATCGCTGATGGCCGATCACCTGGAGATGGTGCACCAGTGTCCCGTGTTTCATATTATGGAAAACGGGTGTTGTCAGCGTCATACCCTCTATCCCGGTGCCCGCTCGGTGGGTGGATTCTTGCGCTACGATGGCGCGGCCCGCCAGAGCCAGCTTCAGCTAAAGTAGCCCTGCTTGGTCCAGCCCTCCTGACCCAAACGAGCTCTTTCGCCCACAGTCTATCGCCCACAGGAGGATTCGCCATGACCGATGAGCTTAAGCCCTGCCCCTTCTGCGGAAGTACCAACCTAGAGGTGATGGAGATCGACGAAGGCTACGCAGCGATCGCCTGCGGGACCTGCGATGCATTCGGGCCTATGGGGCTCGGCGACGAAGGCGCCAGCCTCGAATGGAACCAACGTGCGTTCGAAGACGCGGCATTCTAAACCCCTCACCGGCCTTGCTTCGCCAGGAGTCTATCGCTAACGAGCGACGTTCCCAGGCCTTCCCCTTCTATTGAGCAGATGGCGGAGGGCCTGCATCCCCTTTGCGGCCTTTGCGCCCCTTTCCCGTTGGAATCTGCCCGGATTCCCCGCCCAAACAAACCCTGCAAAAGGCGCTTTGCCTGATCCTTCGGAAGCTTTTCCCCCAGTCGCTGACCTCTCAGTAAATAGCATGTCGGTTTTTCTACCAAAGCCCCGATGCAATCCAGCATCGAGGAGCTTTCCCGTAAAAAGGGGCTTTCAGGGAACCCCCTTTCTTTACGAAGGGACTAAAATTCGAAACCTTTTGTAAAAGGTCTTTCTATTCCCCTACAATCTGTTTTCCCCTACACTTGTACAGGAGATCCCATTGGGTACACGCGAGCTAGCTGCGCAAATAGCTGCTAATTATGCTTCGCAGGCCAAATCAGCCCACGAAGTACTCCAGCTTCTCCACGATTCCTATAACAGCCTCATCAAGATGGAAGGTGAGGGACGTTTCCTTTCCTCCAAGGAAAGCCCTCTGGCTGGACCGGGAGAAGCCGGAGCAGAGGTGGCAATAGGGGGCACTCAGCCCGCAGATCCGGTTATGGCCCCTCAGAAGGCTATCAGCAATGACGCCATTACCTGTCTCGTTTGTGGGCAGCGGTTCAAGACGCTCAAACGCCATCTGAACAATGCCCATGGCATGGCGCCCCAGCAGTATCGGGAAAGGTTCGGACTGGACAAAGACTACCCCTTGGTAGCTCCTAATCTGTCTCAACAAAGGGCCCGGGTGGCCAAGGAGCGCGGGCTCGGTGAGCGCCTTGCGGAGGCACGGCGCCAACAGCGTCAGGTCTCATCCTAGTCAGGCCGTGATTACTAATCAGGCCGTGATTAAAGGGGCCTTTCAGGATCTGACCAAAACGGTGCCAGCACGCCGCGCTTGCGAAGACAAGAGTCCCCGGTTAGCAGGCCGTTGAAAACGGCCTGCCCTAAGGGGTTTCTTCGTCTACTTACTGACAAGGCCTAAGGGGCCACTGACGACCTTGTTGGGCTTTATACTAGCCTGACCGGCTATCGGGCGGCGCTACTAGATTAACCATCCCGCTGCACTCGGCAAGCAGTCGCAATACTCGCGGATTCGGGCAAAAATGAGGAAGCCAGGGCATCTCCGCCCCATACCGCTGATGAAGGAACCAGCCGATGGCCGGGGATCGTGATACCCCAGCGTGGCAATGCACAATCACATGATATCCTTCCGGCTTCTCCGCCAAGCCTTGGGCCCAAGCGATCAGTGCTCGGGCATGAGCGCGTTCGAATGGTTGAATTCCGCCTAAACAACCTGGAAAACTGGACGGGTTATCCCCTACATCATGGAAGGCTAAGCGCAGAACAGAAGCAAATCCCGGGTTAAGCCAAGCCTCCCTATCCGGGTCGGTAACGGAGATGACCGCCGTCCTAGCATCGCTCACTAGGGCCTCGGCCTCTTCCAGGCTGTACACGGCAATCCGCTGAATGGCCATTCCCCGACTGCCTCCTCTTACCCGTTTGCGCGATCCGAATACCCCCCAATTTCAAGCCAAGCGAGGAGAAGGATCCTACCGATCCGAGTCCGGAACGGCACTGGCCTACCGATCCCTCACCCACGAGGCGTATTCCGTGCAAGCTCTGGCCCCTTGGAACGTTGGATTTTCCGAGCCCCCTTGTTCCAGCGGACCAAGCCGTTATAGTTGACCCCTATTGGGTCTTGTATATTTCCAACCGTAGCCATGGACCGCACTAGCCCCGTGGCCGTACCGCGGCTGGCCCAGCATTCAGCGAACTCAAAGCAAAACCCTAAGGGAGTGACCATGGCCGAGACTCCCCAAGCCCCACCCCGCCGTTGTGGGATCCTTACGACAATTGCGACCTTTCTGGCCCTGTTGATTCTTATCCAATGGATGGGGACAGAGCTTTTGGGTCTGAATGTCGGCGGCACCCTAATAGCGGCCATTCTGCTCTCTGGTATCGGTGTCCACATCGTATGCACCCTCAGAACGGAGCACTCCAGCCGCTCCTCAGAGGAACCCGCTAAGGATCGCACCCCTTAATTAATGGTGGAAACCGGAACGGGCTCCCGCCTGAGCCATTCCAATGACTAAAAGGACTCAGAACCCGGCTGACCAATCCAGCTGCCAGTGGCACCAAAAGGGGAGCGGCAATAGCCGGAGGTAGGGCTCCGAATCCGGGTAGGGGCTTTGCTTGGGATTCTCGGGATTCTCGGGGCGCAGCCCTGCCCCTATCCAAAAACCCCTTGCTCGCTACCTACACCCAAGCAGACCGGATCCAAAGGAAGAAGGTAGGCAGGAGAGCTTCAAAAGGGAAGAGCGCCCAGCCTTCCACCTCTTCTGGATCGCTTGGTAAAGAAAGAAGGTCAGGATGGCTCTTCGCAAGGGGGCTATCGGCTCCGCCTCCGACTAAGTGGGCTCAAATGCGCCGTCATTGTCCTACGCGGGGGATACCACCAACACCCCCGATCCCTGGAATTGACCTTCCCGAAGGGCCGTCAGGGCCTCGTTCGCCTGACCCAGCTCGAATCGGGTTACTCGGGTACGAACCGGCACTTGAGGGGCCAGCTCAAAGAACTCCGTCCCGTCTTGGCGAGTAAGATTGGCTACCGAGTGCAGACTGCGCTCCTCCCAGAGGATACGATAGGGGAAGCGGGGAATATCACTCATGTGAATGCCAGCGCACACTACCGGAGCCCCCTTGCGTACCGCGCGGAGCGCAGCAGGAACCAAAGCGCCCACTGGCGCGAAAAGGATCGCCCCATCCAGCGCCTCGGGTGGCTCCTGGTCAGAGCCTCCCGCCCAGATAGCCCCCAGTGAACGAGCAAACGCTTGAGCCTCTTTGTCGCCAGGCCGGGTAAAGGCAAAGACCTCAGACCCCTGATAAAGGGCCACCTGAATCAAGGTATGGGCCGCCGAACCGAAGCCATAGAAGCCCGCCCTTTGGGGCATTCCAGCTATACGCCAAGAACGATAGCCGATGAGACCAGCGCAAAGCAAAGGCGCTGCCTGAAGATCGGGGAAACCTGCGGGAATGGAGAAACAGTAGCGGGCCTCAGCCACAGCATACTCGGCAAACCCCCCGTCGATGTGATAGCCGGTGAAACGGGCTTGGTCGCACAGATTCTCCCGTCCTTCCAGACAGTATTGACATTCGCCACAGGTATCCCCAAGCCACGGTACGCCTACCCGATCCCCTGGCGTCAGATCCCTCACCCCCTCCCCGACCTGATCCGTAATCCCCACGATTTGATGGCCGAGAATGCGGGGCAGATCGGGCTCCGGCAGGTCACCATCGATAATATGGAGATCCGTGCGACAAATACCACAGGCTCGGACTTGGATCCGAATCTGACCGGGACCGGGTTGGGGCGCGGGTACCTCCCTTTCTCGAAGGGGTTCCCCCATCCGTTCCAGAACCATCGCCCACATGGCACAACGCCCCCTCAGCAGTTAGCATGAGCCAGCTTGATCGCCCCTTTTCTTTTCCAAGACCCTATTGAGGTAAGAGGGCCCCACAGTGAACTCGGCTGGAGGAGAGAAAAGATGCTCGAGGGCCTTTGGGATTGGATTCAGGCTCACTCAGGCCTAATGGCCACCTTGCTTGTCAGCTCCCTTGTACTGCTCATCCTGACCGCAGCCTTGCTTCCACTGGCAATCCGGCTCCTGCCTGCCGACTATTTCGTTTCCGAGCATCGCGAGCGCCAAGCTCCCACCAAACTCCCTAGGCCCATCTATATCGCTTATCTGATGGGCAAGAATTTCCTCGGCGTCGTGTTCCTAATCGCTGGCATTGCTATGCTGCTCCTGCCCGGTCAAGGCTTGTTGACCATCTTAGTGGCCCTCATCCTCCTTGATTTCCCCGGCAAGTTCCGTCTCGAACGGCGGATGGTCCAGTCCCCTTGGATAAGGCGGGTCATCAATTGGATGCGCCAGCGCTTAGGCGTTCCTCCTTTCCAAATTCCTCCCGAGCCAGACCAAGATCCGTAAGAGCAAAACCGTACAAGTACGAAAGCCCTTTCAAACCCCCGCTAGGGACCTACCTCCCCTGCGCTTGAAGCCGCTGCTCGACAAGATAGTCGACAATCTTCATCATGCGCTCGTAGCTTTGAGCGAGTTCCCGGGTCACCTTGTAGCGACTGTCCACAATCACACTCGGTACCGCCGTAACCCCTTGTCGCCCCTGTTGCTTCTGGAGTTGAGCGAGATACTCCTGAGCAGCAGTCTTGTCATTCAGGAAATTCCGGAAATCCTGTTCTAGGTTATGCCTCCGAAACAAGGAGACCATCCAGGTTAGATCCCCTGGAGCCTTTCCCTGCTCATGGATACCTTGAAATAAGGCCTGATGGATAGCTCTAGCGACGCCTTGCTGCTCGGCAAATCCATAGACTAGGGCTGTCGGAACCCATTCCTGACGGGGGACTGCGGGTTTGCGGACAAAATGAACACGGTCCGGCGCCTCCTTCTCCAACCAGCGCCTAAGGTGAGGCTCGAACTGATAGCAATGCGGGCAGCCATGCCACATCCATTCGACCACCGCAATCTGTCCTTTGGGAGCATCGGTAACCGACTTCGGAGAGGAGAAGACGACATAATCCTTGCCTTCGCTGAATGGGGGCTGAGCGAAGGCGATCGTCCAAGCCCCCATCAGGGCCAGACCCATCCAAATCCGGATACAAAGGGAGACGATGCGCATCGGGGGCTCCTGAATGGCAATGGGGGGAAAGCCTGGCTGCTTATCCTGCCAGACCACCGAGTCTAGGGAATCCGATCTTGCCTGCGTTCGTCGGGCTCCAACCGACAGCAAGGCTATTGAGGAAGGGGATAGAACATGAGGGCCCCTGCTTTCATATCCGGCACTACAAGACGACTCCCAGGGCCGATGGCAATGTCGGCGGCGGCGCGCAAGTTTTCGGCTAGGAGATGAGCCTCACTCTCGGGGCGCTTGAGCCAGTAGACCCGCCCATTTTGCCAATCACTGACATAGAGACGCCCCTGAGCGTCTCGGGCCAAGCCATCGCCACCGCCGAAGCCCTGATTCAGCTTTTCCAGCTCGGGCTGGGCCAGATTCAACCGGTAAAGGCTGCCGGAAGACAAATCCACAATCAGCAGGGTACTTGAATCCTCTAGAAGGAGGCCATTGGGGCTCTGCAGTTGAGGATCCTCCTCATGGGAGAGAACCATCGTAACCTCGCCCTGGGGGGAAATGCGAAAGATCGCCCCACCGCCCCCGTTGAGCTGGCCGCTGTCGGACACATAGAGGGTGCCGTCCTGCGCGATCTCGACGTCATTCAGAAAGTGCGGGTTACGAGGAAAATCGTCAGCTTCGGCAAGGACATGCACCGAGCCCTGCGCATCAATCCGAAGAATCCGGGTCTTGTCGCTGACAAAGAAGTTTTGTCCATGAATATCAACGCCTTTCGGATCATCGAGCCCTGTAGCTAAGGGTACCTTTCCACTCTCGGTAATCCGGAGGAGGCGACCATCTCCTGCTTTGTCGAATTCGCCAATCTCCGTGGTATAAACGGCCCCATCCGGACCCGCTACGACCGATTCCGGGTTCTTTAGTCCCTCGACCGTCCGATCCGGCTGTACGGCCAGGGCAACCATTCCACCCATCAGCAAGATCAACCCCCATCCGATGTATCCTAACCGCTGCATCGCGGCCTCCTCCTATGGTCTGATTAGGCATCTCGAACCCAGGAAAGCACCGACCATGCGTCTCCCCATTACGATTGGGGCCCTACCCCCCTCCTTCATGAAAAGGATAACGAATTTCTCCTAAATCGCCTATCAGCACCTAATCTCAGGCGAGATAGGCCTTTTGACCTCTAGTGTAAAGCCCTCGGCTATTCTCTTCCCTCATTGGCCCATACCATACTGGACTGGGCAAAATGAACGTCAGAGCTCTTTCCCTATCCAAGAGGGAAACCGATCAAATCGAGGAGGAGAGACCTTATGCGCTGGCACAAGCCCACCTTCACCGAACGTCGGCTGGGTTTCGAGGTGACCATGTACGTGGCCGCCCGCTAACCCAGTACGATCCAAGTGTCGCCGCGGGGCCTCCGATTGAGGCCCCGCATTATTCCGGACCCCCTTCGTCTTAGTTTCTACTACAGACAGGTTACTCCAGGGGAACAAAGACGTGTCAGGGGGACTTTAGCCCGGTGACGGGTGAATAGCGACTGAAGGAGGATACCTGGAAGGGGGTGCAGTCCAGCACTCAAGGGCCTGGAAGCCGCTGGACCTTTCTGTGCCCTGAGGCTCAGATCCGGAAAGGAGTCTCAACAAAGTCCAAGCTACGGTGTAAGCACGGCCCGAAACCGCGCTTCGTTGCGTATCATCCGTCGGTAGGCTGCTGCCGCTTGATCCAAGGGGTAAGACTCGGTGTGTGCAGTGCTCCCAGTTAGCTGATTAAAATAGACGGCCTTCTCAGCGCTCGCCGGACTGCCCCCCGCCCAACCACGGATGCCCCGACGCTCCCTCAGGAGCTGGGAGGGGGTCACTCGAACGGGTACCGCGCCTCCACCCACCACGATCAGCTCCCCGTCGGGTCCAATACCGTCGATAAGTGCGCTCATGGCCTCGGTGCTGGGAACCGTAGCTAGCAACACGCGGGCCCCACCGAGGCTTCGGAGAATAGCCACCGGATCTTCGCTACCCGCATCGATGTAGCGATGAGACCCGAGCTCCAGGGCATAGGCCCATTTGGCGGAGCCGCGCGAGATGGCCACCGTATAAAATCCCATCCGGTTGGCGTACTGGATCCCAAGGTGGCCGAGCCCACCTACTCCTTGGATGGCCACCACATCCCCAGGACGAGCCTTGCTAAAGCGTAGGGCATTGTAGGGGGTAAGACCAGCGCAGAGAAGCGGAGCAGCCTCTACCGGATCCAATCCCTCAGGGATTCGAGCGAGCGCCTCAGACGGAGCGAGCAGGTGATCGGCATAGCCACCATCGAAGGTGATGCCCGTAATCGCTGCCCTTCGGCAAGTGATGAAATCACCGCGCCGGCAGCGATCGCACTGGCCACAGTGTCCCCCGTGCCATCCGACCCCAACCCGAGCCCCCCGTTGCCAGGATGTCACGTTGAGACCCACGGCCTGGATGGAGCCAACGATCTCGTGACCGGGCACACGGGGGTACTGAAGGCCGGGGAAGGCTCCCTTCTTGACAACAGAGTCACTATGGCAGATGCCACAGGCTTCCACGCGTATCCGCACCTGGTTCGGCCCCGGTTTTGGGATCGGCCGTTCAACCAGCTCGAAGGGGCCGCCCGGCTCACTCACCTGGACCGCTCTCATCAGAGGCATGGGGCAGTTCTCACAAACCTGACAAGATCAAAAAAGGATCGGTTACTTTGCCCCTCCTTTGGGGTCGTTGGACAGTCCATAAAAGAAATCGCCCACAACTCGGCTTTACGGGCGCAATAAGGGGCTGAATAATGAATCCTAATTCTCCGTGGAGCTCGGCTGCATCGGACGAATGCCGAATAGCCCCCATGCGTGACCAACCATTCGCCCGATGAATCGGGCTCCTACAGATCGCGGGCGGGCGATGGCCAGGGCACAAATTCCGCTCCCTCCCGTTAGGAGCTCGACTTTGTCGGGCGCTAAGGTAGGGGGGGTGGGCGCTGGCCGAACAGTCGATCCCCTTCCCTACCGTAGGAGCTCGGCTAGGCCGAGCGAATCCCCAATGCCCCCTAATGGGCAACCACCCGTTCACCCGTTAAAGCAGTCTACATCGGGCCACCGGCGAGGCGCCCTTGTCCGCTAAGGGGGCCGACCCCAAGGCACCAGTCTATGGGAAGGCAACGAAGGTCCCGATCAACCACCCACCGGGCGTCGAAGTCTAGCTCCCTGCCACCGGGAAGGCCCTTGCCGAAGCGACGAAAGGGCAAAGGTTTGCCGGAGACCCGGTGAGATTAGAATTAGAAGCGGGTTTGATCGGGGAAAGCGAATCCCGAAGGGGCCCGAAATCCCAAGTAGTGGGTAAAGCGACCCACTTACCCAGCCGATCCCCCGATGAGAACCGCTGAGTGGGAAACTTTTTCCGCTCCCCTTTCGTCCAATCCTAAAATCCGCCGGCTTGAAATCGATGAGAGGCTACCAGACTGCAAACCGCCAAAATGGATCAAGGATCCAGCATAAACACCGAAAAAACAGGAGGGCTCCATGAAATGCCCTGTCTGTCAGGATAGTACGCTTTCCATGACGGAACGCCAAGGCGTTGAGATCGATTATTGTCCGGAATGTCGAGGAGTGTGGCTAGATCGCGGTGAACTCGACAAAATCATCGAGCGTTCCACCCCCCAACAATCTCAGACATCGGCTACGGCGTCCGAGTCGACCTCCTCAGGAAAGCAAGACAAGCCCAAGCGCGAAAGTCTATTGAGCGAGCTGTTCGACTTCTGAGGAGGATCTGAAGCTCAGCCAAGACAATGCCGGACCAAGTAGGCGCACTGCGGTCCCAAAAGGACACTTAGAAGGTGTTGACAAATTCGACTCTTCACTGTGAGTAACTGGCTGATAATGCAAGAGAACCAACTCATCCTACCCTGCGGAATCCGTGCCGGTCATAGTTCACGCAGTGTAATGCCGGGGCTCCTTTTTAACCAATCCTACCGCTTTGCCCGTATTCCTGAGTGGGCACGTTCTATTCCTGGCGCATCCTAGACCTTACTCACCCTACCCCCTTTGCCCCAGAGGACCATTATTCCTGTCCCTTCCCCAGCGCTTCTAACCTCCTTCTTTCACCTGCCCTTTTATCGCTACGCATCTGCGTCTCGAGTCTACTCTGGGCCTCCCTTTTTTCTCCGCATGACGACCGGGCCGGCCCTCTAGTTGGGCCTTGATGGCCGGATCCTGAAAAAAGCCCTTCAAGGGTCTGACCCGAGCAAAGAAGCCGAAAGTCTCGCTTAGGAGAATCCCTTTCCATCCTATTGATATAAATGGGGTTTATTCTCTATCAGGCGAGAATCAAAAGCAATGGCTCTTTTCTAGAACTAAGCCCATTAAGCATCCATTTTCAATGGCTTGCAAGAAATTAAGCCGATACCAACTTACCAAAAGGTTCCTACTTGTGGTCCTCCCCTACCATGCCTACGGTAGTTGGACACTTATCACTCAGGTGCTAGGAGGTAGAGAGAATGAGGGTGTTATCGACGATTTTGGGTGTCGTGCTCCTTGCGAGCTTTAGCGTGACCGCCATGGCTGGCGGGAAGGCAAACACCAGCTATCCCGAGGGGTACCGCCATTGGACCCATGTGAAGAGCATGGTCATCCAGAAAGGGCATAGCTTGTATAGCTCCTTTGGGGGCATTCACCATCTCTACGCCAATCCCAAGGCCATCGTGGGCTACCATAAGGGCGAGTTCCCGGACGGGTCGGTGCTCGTTTTCGATCTGTACGGGGCCAAGGAAAGCAACAACACCCTCACCGCCGGATCGCACAAGGTTGTAGGCGTCATGAGGAAAGATAGCGACAAGTACCAAGAAACCGGCGGCTGGGGATTTGAGGGCTTCGGTAAAGGCAACCCCAACAAGCCCTTGTTAGGTAATCAAGCTACCGCTAAGAGCAAGTGCTTCCAGTGTCATACCTCTCAGAAAGACAACGATTACGTCTTTAGCAGCTGGATGGAATAGCGAGCCTACTCGGGAAAACCCTTGATATGCAGGAAGTTTGGAGCTGCGTTCCCCTCTCACCAAAGGGCCTTGAGAGGCTTGGGGTAACTGACGCAAAGGGACATCCTTTCCTCCCTAATTCGGGATGGGATGCTGCGAAAGGGTCCTAGAGCCCACGCTAAGTGAGATAGCTTAATCCAGGCAGCTCCTAATGCGGGCCGTTGGGTGCCCAAGCTTTGCTTGCTTGGTGCACCCAGCGGCTTTTTTAACACTACAACGTCATTTCGCCATCTCACTCGTGGGCTTCCACCAACCGCTTTTTCCTATGAGACCGATACGCCTCTTGTTTGCGTTTGTTGCGATATTTCAGGATTGCTATTGCATTCTCGATGGTCTGTGAACGGCGAGGTAATGCGAGCTGAGGGAGAAACTTGGCCTCTGCGAGACTCAAGCTTGGCGTTTTTTTAAAGCGCTGCCGGACTCGGAACAGGAACTGTTGGGCGAGCATCACGTAGATCATGTGCCGGTGCCAGGCGGGCCAGGAGCGGTGCTCCTAGGCGGCCATGCCGAGATGGCTCTTGCCTTCGGCAAAGCACCGCTCAAGGGGCGTCCGTCATGAA
>CAYVMM010000023.1:0-13481 GCA_964452535.1 uncultured Gammaproteobacteria bacterium
GAGGGGGAAAGGCGGCGCCCCAACGCGGCTTCCTCGGGCCCGAAAGGCGTTCCCCCCGGGCGCTATCCGGGGGCAACCGACTGCCGACTTTATCGGTTTCCCGGGTTCCTTGTGGGCATAAGTCACCGGTTGGTGCGCTGGGCCTTGGAGAAGGCTGGCCACCCCCGTGCCCCGGCTTGGCTCGGAGGCCTTTCCTTTGCCGAGGCCTCCTTCTTTCCCGTCCCCCCCGATGTCCTTTTGGTCCCCATGGCCCTAGCGCGACCCGCACGGGCCTGGTATTTAGCGAGCCTAACCACGCTGACTTCCGTGCTTGGGGGGCTCCTCGGCTATCTCTTCGGGGTGCTTCTCTATGAGCTTGTTGCCCAGCCTCTGATCGGTTTTTACGGGATCCAGAGTGAGTACCGCTCTGTGATGGACTGGTTCAGGACTTTCGGAGCCTGGGCGGTTTTGGTGGCGGGGCTCACCCCCATTCCTTACAAGGTCTTTACTCTCGCTGCGGGTAGTCTGCAGATGCCCCTTTTGCCATTTGTGATGGCCTCCCTTTTGGGTCGGGGGATGCGCTTCTTCGTGCTCGCAGGGATCGTACGAGTGGGTGGAAAGGGACTCTATCGGCAGGTGGAGCGCTGGGGGCCGGCGTTGTTTTGGGCCGGTGCTGCCGGTTTGGCTGTCCTGGTTGTTTACAGCTACTTGGGCAGTTGACCTTCGCCGACGACGACTTGTCGAAGCGCAGAAGAGAGAAGTGTTACGCCAACTCGCCTCGCTTATTAGGGCTTTCACCGCTGAAAGCGGTGAAAAGGGAAAAGCCTTTTCCTGGAAACCCCGGAAAAGCAACCGGTTGCCTGTTTTTCTAGACAAGCGGAGCCGGCCGGCTCCGCTTCGACCAGGGCGATGAAAAGGGTTTTTCATCGCCCTGGTAGGAAGGGACGGGATGAAGCTCGGGAGCGGTTGCGCTAGGCTAGCCGGAGGCCCTTCGGGAGCGCTCCTTGGCCGTGCGCAACAGTCTTCCTATCTCGTTAGTCCTGCTAACGGCGGTGGCCTTCCTCGGTGGGTGCGGTCCCCTGCCTTCCCCCCGAGCCCCGAGCTACAGTGGCCCCAGTCCTCCTGTCTACCAGGTGCGTCGCGGCGATACCCTCTACAGCATTGCCCAACGCTTTGGGATGGATCATCGGAAGCTCAAGCGTTGGAACAGCATCCGCGCCCCTGCCTCTTTGGAAGTGGGCCAGAAGCTTCGTCTCCAGCCGGTGGAGGTCAAGAGCCGTCCCCAGGTCGAGAAGACGGGGAAGAAGGCTGCCCGCTGGGAAAGGCAAAAACCTTCGGGTGGCCCCGATCGCTGGCAATGGCCGGTAAAAGGGCGGATTCGCCATCATTTCTCCCAGGATAAGCCCGTGAACAATGGCATCGACATTGCTGCCGAGACCGGAGTCCCTGTTCGAGCCGCTGCCTCGGGGACAGTAGTCTACAGTGGGGACGGTCTCCACAATTACGGTAACTTGGTTGTCCTTCGCCACGCTGACCGCTTCATTACAACCTATGCCTATAACCGCGAAATCCTGGTGGTGGAGAAGGATTGGGTAGAGGCCGGCCAGGTGATCGCTCGGGTCGGCCAAACCGGTGCCGCAACTGAGCCCTCCTTACACTTCGAGGTCCGGCACCGTACGGAGCCTATCAACCCCATGCGAGTATTACCGAGACGGTAGGCAATCTTGCTGCTCGGTTATCTATCCGGTTACTAGCAAGGCGGAGAGGGATGACTCGCCGTCCTCGAGCCGATCCTGGGATCGGCTTGTTATTAAGGCGAACGAACCTTTTGCCATGGGGGGGGTCCCGGTAACTTGATTGAGGCTCCCTTTTAATGGAGGCCAGCGGGCCATTGAATGCGGGCCGCAACGGTTCTAAGCTTTCCCTATGTTTGCTTGTTTCAAGGCCTATGATGTTCGGGGACAAGTCCCTGATCAGCTCAATTCTGAGGTGGCCCACCGGGTGGGGCGAGCCTTCGGCGAAGTGCTCAGTGCTCGTACCGTCATCCTGGGCCGGGATGTGCGCCCCTCTAGCTCGGCTCTGGAGCGAGCCTTGGTATCGGGATTACGGCAGGCAGGAACCGAGGTGTGGAGCATCGGTCAATGCGGAACGGAGATGGTGTACTTTGCCACCGCATACTGGGAAGCGGACGGCGGGATTATGGTGACTGCCTCCCACAATCCGCGCGACTACAATGGCTTCAAGCTAGTGCGCGAGGGAGCTCGCCCTCTTAGTGGGGATTCGGGCCTTGAGACCATCCGTGAGCGAGCATGGGTCTTGGATTCCCCTACTGACCCAGGTGTAGAGCCGAGGCCCGCTGACATCCAGCCCGCTTATTTGCAGCGACTGCTCTCTCTTATTGACCGGAAGCGTCTGCGTCCTCTAAGGGTGGTCTCCGATCCCGGCAATGGCGGCGCTGGCCCCATCATGGAGGCCGTGGCTGCGGAGCTTCCGATCGAGCTCATTCCTCTGCGTCACGAGCCCGACGGGCACTTTCCTCACGGTATCCCGAATCCCCTGCTTCCCGAGAATCGCTCCATTACCACCGAGGCAGTACGCGAGTGCAGCGCCGATCTGGGCATTGCCTGGGATGGTGACTTCGATCGCTGTTTCCTGTTCGATGAGCATGGACAGTTTGTAGCGGGCTACTATCTGGTCGGCCTGCTGGCTCAATCCTTCTTGCGCAATCATCCAGGCGAGCGCGTTATCTATGATCCCCGGCTGACCTGGAATACCGAGGATACGGTGCGTCGCTGGGGGGGAGTACCCGTAATGAGCAAGGCTGGTCACGCCTTCATCAAGGAGCGCATGCGTATTGAAAATGCCATCTACGGTGGGGAGATATCCGGCCACCACTATTTCCGGGACTTTGCCTACTGTGACAGTGGTATGGTCCCCTGGCTAAAGCTCATCGAGCTCTTAGGTGAAACAGGGAAATCGCTGTCCGCTCTGGTC
Organism: uncultured Gammaproteobacteria bacterium; assembly: GCA_964452535.1. Classification (GTDB taxonomy): domain Bacteria; phylum Pseudomonadota; class Gammaproteobacteria; order Thiohalorhabdales; family Thiohalorhabdaceae; genus Thiohalorhabdus. Next base: position 2,974 of record CAYVMM010000023.1, read on the forward strand.
GCTGAGCAGCGCGCTGCCTACCCATGCAGCGGAGAGATCAATTTCGAGGTGAGCGACCCCAAGGCGGTTATGGAGGCCGTCGCCGCCGAATATGGCCCTCAAGGCCATCTGGATCGCACCGATGGCATCGGAGTGGCTTTCGAAGACTGGCGCTTTAATCTGCGCGGCTCGAATACCGAGCCTTTATTGCGGTTGAATGTCGAGACCCGGGGAGACTCGGGCTTGTTGGAAGACCGGGTCCAGGAGCTCTCAGCCCGGATCCGGGCCTCCTGAAGCCTCTAAGCGGCCAGCCCTCTTACCTTACGGGAGAAACTTATTCAATCCAATGCTGTCTTTGACTTAACCGCCCTCTAGCTAACCCTGTTTCCAATGCCCACTGATAGGATAGGTAGGTTCCTGTATGAGATCAGCGATTATCTCCTTCACCTTGGCTCTAACCCTTGCGCTTGCTTTCCCACCGGCACTTGTTGCGCAACCGACAAGACCTCCGGGATCAGAGAGCACTCAGTTCAAGCCTGCGGAGCTTGATAAGTTTGCCAAGGCCCAAATGGAACTCTCCAAGATCCACCAAAGGTACACTAAACGAATCCAGAACGCTGAGAAGGACAAGCAAAAGAAGCAGCTTAAGCAGCAGGCTACCAAGGAGATGCGTCAAGCGGTTAAGGATCAGGGCCTAACCCCGGCAAGGTACTCTGAGATTGCTCGACAGGCGAATCAGAATCCCGTGCTCCAGAAGAGGCTGCGAGAGCGGAAGCAGTGGTTCAAAAAGCATGAATAAGGCCGAGGGCGGGGGCTGGTCGGCTAGCTATGGATAGTTAGCGACGCCCAGTGAGGCCCAGCGGCTGCCTCGGTAGCATAAAGTGTCTTAGCAGCCCGGCTATAGCCTGATGCCGGCCTGTCCCCGTAATGGAAGGGCTGAAAGAAGGCTTGAGCCCCGCCTACCAGTGGGTTATTGGGCCCAGGATGGGATGGCCAGTCGGGATGCCGGATTCGATACCATAGGGATCTGGTCGGAGCTGCGCGCAAGGGCGCGCTTAATTGGCTTTAACGCGAAGCTTCATGATTAATGGCTTGCTCCGTGCTTTCCTCTAGCCGGTTACCTGGCCCCTCGAACTCCCCGCGATCCACAGCCTCCTGAAGGGAGCGTATCTCCTCCAATATCCCCATAAAGCAGCGTCCGAAGGGGGTCAGCAGGTATTGCACCTCGAACGGCGGTTTTTCACCGAAAACAGTGCGCTGAACAATGCCAAAGCGCATCATCTTGCGCAATCGCTCGTTCAAGACTTTCGCCGACAGCCCTGGGCAAGCCCGAAGCAACGCGCTAGGCCGGCTGTAACCCTCCGCGAGGGTCCGAAGCAAGCGAATGGACCACTTACAGCCGACAATACTCTCGACCATGGAAGCAACAGTAACAGAGTCGGCTTCCCCCGGTAGGGGGGGATGAATGGGGTTCGACGATTCCTTGGAAACCATGGTCCTCCCCTCTTGCGGTAGCCGAGCGCTTGGTTGGGATGATTCCCTGCCTTAGACCGACGATCCCCCCCTTTTCGTCCCCTCAGGCCAACGCGGGCTCCTTGGGGGCCTCTGGAATCTGGGGCGCCTCTGGAATCCTCCCCCTAGCGGGCTGATGATCCGCTTAGGGAGAGAAGGCAATTACCAAAAAGTAACGTATTGAGCCCTTCTTTCCGGGGGTTAGATAATCCAGGCACACGATTCGGGAGATAAGGAGGAAAAGAATATGGCGACGGCAAAGGAGATTCCTGGCTACACGTATGGCACTGAGGCAGTTCCGCGTTCTCCGGTGACGATGGAAGAGTTCGAGCGGATGAAGGAGACGGCTCTCTTTGGAGAAGAAGATATCAAATATCTCCAGATGTCTTATGAGGTTGTAAAGGATCATACGGAAGAAATCCTCGACCAATGGTATGGGTTTGTCGGGGATAATCCGCACTTGCTAGCCTCATTTACGAGAAAGAGCGATGGGGAGCCGATCAGCGGCTATCTAAATGATGTGCGCAAGCGGTTTGGGCAGTGGATTCTCGATACGGCGCGGGCGAATTACGATCAAGAATGGCTCGATTACCAGTACGAGATCGGGTTACGGCATCATCGTAGCAAAAAGAATGAGACGGATGGGGTGGAGTCCACTGACAACATCCCGTTTCGCTATCTCTTCCCACTCGTCTTCCCAATTACTTACACCCTCAAACCGTTTCTGGCCAAAAAGGGGCATTCCGACGAGGAAGTGCAGAAGATGTACGAGGCTTGGGTCAAATCGTGCATGCTCCAGGTGACCCTTTGGAGTTACCCCTATGTGAAAGAAGGGGATTTCTAGCTTCTTGTCCACGCCTCTAGCCGGAAGGGGCCCTTCCTAGCCCGGCCTCTCCATTTTTCCCTCACTCACTTCCGTAGGCTAAAGCCCGTATGTTCCTTGGCCCCCATGGTCCGATCCCGCCGATTGGGGACGTAAGGGCGTGGGGGCCTATGGGCTATTGATCCCGAATAACGCCTCCGATACAAGCGTCACGGGTGCGTCCGGAGAATGCCTGCTAGCCCTTTGCATCCGAGGATCTTGCTGAGTAGGCCTCCAGAGCCCGCCGCGAATGGGCGACCGCGCCACCTGCTCGCATCTCCGCAGCGACCCAGATGGCTTCCATGAGCTCCGACTCGGAAGCCCCTTCCCGTTGGGCTCCCCGCGTGTGCCCATCAATGCAATCCGGACACTGGGTGACATGCGCCACAGCGACTGCAATCAGTTGCTTGGTCTTGGCATCTAGCGCATTCGAACGGAAGACTTGCCGACTGAACTGCTGCCAAGCCTCCTCGATATCGGGTGTGAGCGCCTTTCGCTGGGTCATCGGGAATCCTCCGAGTGCGTTGTCCTGGAATCCTTGGACAGCAATTTGTCCAATTTTTGGGTACTGTTTTGGCTAGCCTGCTCTGCTTTTGCTGAGAGCCCCTTCTCGGGACTTTCCTTGCCTGCCGCCTCCGATCAGCCTAGGGTCGCTCGAATTAGCATCATTAGAGGGGTGGGATAAACTCCGAAGAGTACCAGAAGGGCCGTAAGAACAGCCAGCAATATTCCCCCACCCTCCCCAGTGTCCCGATTAGCCGAGGCCTGGGCTGCGGGCTGATAGAGGGTGAGGATCCAGCGGAGGTAGTAGAAGAGACCAATCGCACTCCCGCCTACCAAGAGCAGGATAAGCGCCCAGAGCCCTTCTTCGACTCCTGCCGCGAATAGATAGAATTTGCCGATAAACCCTAGGGTCAGGGGGATCCCAGCCAGGGAAAGCAGCATCAGGGTAAAGCAGGCGGCCAGGAGTGGTCGAGACCAGAACAGTCCCTGATAGGACGCCAGATCTCCTTCGATCCCGGTGCTCTCGGCTAGGCTGATGGTGGCAAAGGCGCCGATCATGGTGACGAAATAGGTGGTGAGATAAAAGCCAAGGGCTTCCACTCCCAAAGGGGGACCTCCGAGCAGTGGCACCAGCAAGTAGCCCAAATGGGCAATGGAGGAAAAGGCAAGCATTCGCCGAACATTGCGCTGGAACAAGGCCAGCAGGTTGCCTCCGATCATGGAAGCACCTGCCATGAGGCTCAGAACGAGTGTTAGACTTGGCTCCTGAAACGCTCCCGTTTGGGTCTCCAAACGTAGCAGTAAGGCGAGCACACTCCCTTTGGAGACCGTGGCCAAGTAACCGGCCACCGAAGCGGGGGCGCCTTGATAGATATCCGGTGTCCAGAGATGAAAGGGAATTAGGGAGAGCTTGAAGGCGACGGCGGTGACCACCAGGACGAGGCCTGTTATCGCATAGAGGCTTAGTCCGGCTCGGGAAGCACTGGACCATTCGGAAAAGGCCAATGCCCCCGTGTCCGCGTAGAGTAATGCCAGACCGAAGAGCAAGGTGGCAGAAGAGACCCCGGAGAGGACAAGGTACTTGAGCCCGGCTTCGATCGCCAGGGCCCGACTCGCGGTAAAGGCGATTAGGGCAAAAAGCGGGACCGAGAGCAGCTCCAGCGAGAGGAAAAAGGCGGCAAAGTGCCGACTGGCCGGCAAGGAGATGGCTCCCAAGAGGCTAATGAGCAAGAGAAGATAAAGCTCATCCGGGGGATCCGTTCGCTCATACGCTTCCAGATAGGCGAGAGGGACCACAACAAGGGCCGTAGCGAGGATCAGGCCTGCAATCAGCAGGGTCCAGCCATCCACTTGGAGTAAGGGGGTGATCCGAACCGGTATGACCTCATTGGCAATTGGGATTACGGCGAGTGCAGCCACCAGCACACTCGCTGTCAGTTGGGCGGTAAGGGCATGCTGGCGTCGAATGATAATCGCCAGTGTTATTGTCAAGGTCCCTCCGGCCACCACGAGCCAAGGCAGCAAGGCTAACCATTGGGAGACACTCATGGCAGGTCTCCTTGGGCCAGAGGCTCACCGGAAATAGCCTGTCCCTGCAGTTCATTCAGAGTCGGACCGGCAATATCGAGCACCGGCTGAGGGTACAGCCCCAGGCCTACCAGGATCACGGTTAAGGCAGCCAGAGTGATAGTCTCCCGGCGGTCGAGCGGACTCGGTTGCCAGGACTCTCGGGGTGAGCCATGAAAGGGACCCTGCATAAGGATCAGGGCGTAGATAACTGCCCCTACCAGTCCCACAGCCGCTAGCACGGTGAGGGGGCGGTGGACCGGGAAGGCGCCGAGCAGGATCAGGAATTCCCCAATGAAGTTGCCCGTGCCCGGAAGGCCCAAAGCGGCCATCGCGAAGAGCAAGGTGAATGCGGCGAGGCGCGGGACTTTCTCCCATAGGCCCCCCATACGGCTCATGCTGCGAGTATGAAGGCGCTCCTGCAGGCTACCGGCGAGAATAAATAAGGCACCCGTGCTGATGCCGTGGGCGACCATTTGCATCACCACACCTTGCAGGGCCCAGGCGGTTCCGGCATAGAGACCGAGGAGGACAAACCCCATATGACTGACGCTGGAGTAAGCCACTAGCCGTTTCAGGTCGTCCTGGGCAAAGGCTTGCAGCGCGCCGTATAGGATTCCGGCCACTCCTAGGACCATTGCCGTAGGGGCGAAATCTTGGGAGGCCTCGGGGAAGAGGGGTAGGGTAAAGCGCAGTAGGCCATAGGCACCGGTCTTGAGGAGGACCCCGGCTAGGATCACACTGCCCGCTGTCGGGGCCTGGGTATGGGCATCGGGTAGCCAGGTATGCATGGGCACCGCCGGCAGTTTGACCGCAAAGGCGACGAAGAGCCCGAGCATGGCCCAGAAGCCCAGGATCGAACTCGGTTGGGTGGTCAGCAAGGTCGAATAGTCGAAGGAAAAGGTGCCGGTGGCGTCGAAGTGCAGGAAGGCCAGAGCCAAGACCCCCAGCAGGAGCAAGAGACCGCTGCCCTGGGTAAAGATGAAGAACTTGAGGGCTGCTCGGGCTCGGTCCTCGTGGCCCCAGAGGGCTACGAGGAAATACATGGGAACAAGCATGACCTCCCAGAAGAAAACAAATAGGAAAAGGTCAATGGCCAGAAAGACCCCCACGATCCCTGCCAGGGACCATAAATAATGGAAATGGAAGAATCCCACGCGCTCTTGGATCTCGGTCCATGAAGCAGCTACCCCGGCCAGACCTAACCCCAAAGTGAGTCCGATGAGCACTAGGCTGAGTCCATCCAAGGCGAGGTGGAAGCGGATCCCAAAGGGGGGAATCCAGGACCAGTCCAGCTCAGCCACCCAATCACTGGCGGGAACGGGGGGTAGGGTCGGGCTTTGGCCACCCCAGGTAAGCAGGAGAAGGGCAAGGGCCGATACCAGACTAATCACGGCAATCCAACGTGGCGCGTCGCCTGCGCGGTCTGCCATCCAGGCAGCCACACCGCCCAAAAGCAGAACAGTAATCACCGCCGCCAGCATTAGCGCAATCCCACGATCAGCAAGAACAGCGCCACGCCACCGCCTAACCAGAAGACATAGTCGCGCAAACGCCCCGTTTGAGCCTGGCTAAGGAATCCATGCCCCGCTTGGGCTGCCCCTATTAGGGCATCCACGGCGCGGTCTACCCCATCGTCGCGATTCCAGCGAGCGAGTGCGAGCAGCGGTCGGGTGAATAGATGCTCATAGAGCCAGTCGAAGCCCCACCCTTGGAGCCCGAATCGTTGTGCCCAGCGGAGAGGAAGAAAGCGGCCCAGTGCCTCCGGGGAAAGGGGGCACCCTCGCAGGAAGACGCCGTAAGCCAAACCGATTCCGCCGAGCGAGGCTGCGACGCTCATCCCTTCTAGGATCGCCTCGGTGGCCTGAGGGGGGTGGGCGATGTGAGTGGCCCAAACAGGGCTTAGGAGCTCCGAGAGCAACGGAAGATTGCCCAATGTGGCCGGAAGCTCCAGCCATCCGCCGGCCACCGAGAGCCCTGCCAAGAGGCCAATGGGCCAAACCATAGTCAACCCGGGCTGGTGGCTGGGCTCCTTGCCTAGCGGTCCAAAGAACACCAAGAAAACGGCTCGGAAGCTATAGAGGGCAGTCAGCAAGGCGCCCACCCAACCGAGAACCCACCAACCGGGATTGGCTGCCCAGGCCTGGATCAGGATGAGATCCTTGCTGAAGAAGCCGGCGGTCACTAGCGGGAAACCTGCTAATGCTGCCCCGCCGATCAGGAATCCCCAAAAGGGGATGGGTAGATGCCGTCGGAGGCCGCCCATACGGAAAATGTCGTGCTCGTCGTGCAGGGTCATGATAACTGCCCCGGCGGCGAGGAATAGCAGGGCCTTGAAGAAGGCGTGGGTGAGAAAGTGGAAGATCGCCGCCGACCAGGCGCCTACCCCTAGGGCGAGGAACATGTAACCAATTTGGCTGATGGTGGAATAGGCCAGGATCCGTTTAATATCCCGCTGGACCAGTGCACTCGCCGCTGCCATTAGGAGGGTGGCGCCTCCCACCGCTGCCACCGCCGTCTGGGCGGGGGGGGCCAGCAAGAATAAAGGATGGAATCGGGCCACCAGGTAGACCCCCGCAGTCACCATGGTGGCAGCGTGGATTAGGGCACTAACCGGAGTGGGACCGGCCATGGCGTCGGGTAGCCAGGTCTGTAGCGGCAATTGGGCCGATTTGCCCACAGCTCCGCCGAGCAGCAAGAAGGCCGCAACCAGGGCCCACGGTGATCCCACTGGCCATTGGTCACCGGTTTGCTCCAATAGCGGCTGGATTTCCAGGGTGCCAAGCTGGGCGAAGAGCAGGAACAGGCCAACGATTAGGGCCACATCGCCGATGCGCGTGACGATGAAGGCCTTACGTGCCGCATGGCCATTGGCTGGGTCCTCGTACCAGAAACCGATGAGGAGGTAGCTGCACAGCCCTACTCCCTCCCAGCCTAGATAGAGGAAAGGGAGATTGTCGGCGAGGACCAAAACCACCATGGCGGCCACGAACAGGTTGAGATAGGCGAAATACCGCCGGTGGCCCGATTCTCCGGCCATGAATTCGGCCGAATAGATGTGGATGAGCAGTCCCACCCCGGTGATGACCAAGGTCATGACCAGCGCCAGCGGATCGAAATAGAAGCCGATGTCCGGGCGTAGGTCTCCTACCGCCATCCAGGTCCAGGCGGTAGCTGTGAAAACCTCGCTCTGGGGAGGATTGACCAAGAATTGACCGGCTGTGATCGCTGCCAGCAAAAAGGCCAGTGCCACCGATCCTACCCCTACGGCTGCTTGCCCGCCTCGGCCGAGCCAACCGCCGACGGTTACCAACAGCCCGAAGCCGGCTAGCGGGAGGGCCGGGATCCAGAGCAGGAGGGCGCTCAATGGCGCATCCTGCTGGCAACGTCGGTGTCCAAGGTATCGAATCGATGGTAGAGCTGAAGAACGAGGGCTAGGCCGACCGCTACCTCGGCCGCGGCCAAGGTCAGCACCAAGATGAACATGATTTGGCCATCGGGTTCTCCCCAACGGGCCCCGGCTACCACAAATGCCAGACCGGCCGCATTGAGCATGACTTCAATGCTCATAAGCAAGAAAAGGGCGTTCCGCCGCACCAGGACCCCGAGGAACCCCAGAACAAATAGCCCCGCTGCCAGAAGGAGGCCGTGATGGAGAGGGATCTCGGTCATTTCCCCTCTCCCTTTAATGCTTCCCGCCTGCTTAAGTGGTAGGCCCCGACCAAGGCCCCGAGCAAGAGGAAGGCGGCGAGTTCCACGGCCAGGAGGTAGGGCCCGTAAAGGGCCACTCCGACCGCCTTGGAGGTGACCACGGTGCCTCCCGCTTCGGTACTGGAGCGGCCGAGCAGGAACACCAACTCACCCAGCAAGATTGCCGTCAACAATCCTGGGCCGAGCCAGGCGCGCGGCTGCAGCCAACGACGCTCTTGCTCCTGGGCAGATGACCCCAGATTGAGCATCATGACCACAAATACGAACAGGACCACGATCGCGCCGGCGTAGATGATCACCTCCAGGGCAGCAGCAAAGGGGGCCCCCAAGACAAAAAAGATCAAGGCTACCCCCAATAGGGACACGACCAAGTAGAGCAGGGCGTGAACGGCATTGGTGGTGGTGACAACCCGCGCAGTGGCAGCGAGGGTGACGAAGCCGGCAACATAGAATACGGTTTCCATTAAGGGCTCTCGGCTTCGCTTAGGGGAGGAGGTCGTGCGGATCGGTCGGCCGTTCTTCGCTTTCGGCCTCACCTTTGTCCTTGCCGCCAATGGCCATGCCTGCTACCCGATAGTAGTCGTAATCCGGATATTTGCCCGGCCCGTTGATGAGCAGGTCTTCCTTTTCATAGACCATCTCCGAGCGCTCGTACTCGCACATCTCAAAGTCGGGGATAAGCTGAATGGCATAGGTGGGACAGGCCTCTTCGCAAAAGCCGCAGAATATGCATCGGCTAAAGTTGATCCGGAACCAGGCAGGGTACCAGCGTCCGCTTTCGTCCTCGGTCTTTTCCAAAGCGATGCAGTCCACCGGACAGGCTACCGCGCACAGATTGCAGGCCACACAACGCTCCCCGCCGTCGGGATCACGCGCTAGGACAATCCGTCCGCGGGTGCGCGGGGGAAGGTAGGGGGGGTCCTCCGGGTACTGAATCGTCTCCCGCGGCCGGAAACTGTGCCGGAAGATATAGAACAGATTGCGCAAATGGCTAAGCATGGCAGGATCCTCTGTTTTTACCCCGAGGCTTCCCCACTCAAAAGCCCGGCTCCGGTAAGAACCAGATTCAGCAAGGCGAGAGGGAGCATGTACTTCCAACCGAAGGCCATCAGCTGATCGTAACGGGGGCGGGGTAAGGCCGCACGAAGGAGGAAAAAGAACAGGACGATCGCTACCGTCTTCACGAAGAACCAGATCAGGGGGGGCAGGATCGGACCCTGCCAGCCACCTAAGAACAAGGTGGTTACCATGGCTGCGATCAGGATGAGGCCGACGTATTCCCCGACAAAGAACAGCCCGAATTTCATACCGGCATATTCGGTATGGTAGCCGGCGACCAGCTCGTTCTCGGCCTCGGGGAGGTCCAAGGGCAGACGGTGAGATTCGGCCAGCCCCGCCACCAGGAACACAATCAGCCCGAGCACTTGGGGAACAGCGAACCAGAGCTCTTCCTGGGCAGCGACGATCCCCCCTAGATTAAAGGTGCCCGCTTGCATGACTACTCCCATCAGGGCCACACCCATGAACACCTCGTAGCTCACCATCTGGGCAGCGGCGCGGAGTCCCCCAAGCAGGGCGTATTTGCTATTGGAGGCCCAGCCGCCCAGCATGACCCCATAGACGCTCATCGAGGTCATGGCCAGGAAGAACAGCAGGCCGATGTTGAGATCAACGATGCTCATCTCGGCAGTCACCGGGACCACGGCAAAGGCCAGCAGGGGGGCCACACCGATGATCGCCGGGGCAATGACGAAGACAGGCCGGTCAGCGAAGGGGGGGATCCAGTCCTCCTTGGTCAGGAGTTTGCCCAGATCGGCCACTGGCTGCAGGATCCCCAACGGCCCCACTCGATTGGGACCGTATCGATCCTGCCAAAGTCCCAGAAGGCGTCGCTCGGCCCAAATGAGCAGGGCTGCGCCGAGAAGCAAGGCCACGAGGGTAGTCCCCAGCCCGACAATGACGACCAAGAGCTCTTTCACGGCGATGCCTTTTGCACAGTAATCCAACTTGGCAGGGAGAAGGCCGGCATCTCCCGAAGGCCGACGGGAAGGCCTGCTACGCCCGCTGGAAGCCCTGGCTCTAGTTGTAAGGGGAGCCGTAGGGTCTGCCCTTCGACCATCACAGTTACCACTTCGCCTTCAGCAAGGCCCGCAACCTCGGCTTCCTTCATGGGGAGGGCCACATAGGGGCCCGGAGCTCGGCTAGCCACGGCCGGTCCTTCATTGCTTTGCTCCTCGCTACCGAATACATGGTGGAGGGCAACGGCTTGCCAATAACCGGGGGCTGGTGAGAAGGCCTCGGGAACGGTTCCGGCATAGTCCGTCTCGCCGGACCCTGCTTCGAGGAGCCGCACGCCGGCGGGGCCTCCCCGCAG
>CAYVMM010000024.1:0-13470 GCA_964452535.1 uncultured Gammaproteobacteria bacterium
CCGAGAGGAAACCAAGCAATGACAGTGGCTTTCTGGGGGATCGCCGGTCTCTTGACCGCCGTAGCCCTGGTGGCGGTACTCCCCACCCTCTGGGGCGGCCGGCGGGACTGGCGAGACAATGACCGGGCCGAGGCCAATCTCGCAGTCCATCGTGATCGGCTGGAGCAGCTGAAGGCGGACAGGGAGAGGGGCGCCCTTAGCCCCGAAGCGTTCGAATCGGCGAAAGCCGAGCTGGAGGACGAGCTTGCCCGAGAGCTTCCGGGTTCAGATGAGCCTGCCGAGGAGGGGAGCCCTGGAAGCCCCCTTTGGGGGGGGCGCTGGCCCTCCCTGATCCTGGCCATCGCTATCCCTTTGTTGGTAGCAGGAATCTATCTAGGGGTGGGTCGACCGGATCTGTTAAGCCAACCGCCCGCTGCCCGGATGCCCGCATCCGAAGCTCAACGCTTCCTTCAAATGCCGACTTCCGAACGCATCCCCGCCTTGAAGAACTATCTGAACCGCCATCCCCGCCAGGGGGAGGGCTGGTTCCTGCTAGGCCGGGCCCATCGAATGACCGGGCAGTACGACAAAGCGGTGCAGGCCTTCCGTCGCGCCCACGATCTGATGGGCGAACAGCCCGATATCCTGGCCAACTACGCCGAGGCGCTAAGCTTGGCCAATAAGAACGGGGTTCCCAAGCGGGCCTTTGCCTTGGCCGAGCGCGCCCTAGCTGCCGAGCCCAACCACCGGCTTGCCCTTTGGCTAGCCGGCTCTGGAGCCATGTTCCGGGGAGAGAAAGAGCGAGCTGCCGAGCTGTGGCGACGCTTGGCCCGTCAGCTCCCGTCAGGCAGCGAAGAGGCGCGCTTGCTTCGAGGCTACATTGCGCAGGCAGAGGGTGTGGCCCGAGAGCACGTTTCCATCGAGCGAGAAGACAGGAAGCGCGGGGCAAGCGGAGCCAAAGGGCCCCAGCTAACGGTACGGGTGAGTTTGTCGGACTCGGTCCAGGATCGAGCCCAGCCCGAAGATACGGTCTTTGTCTTCGCCCGACCCGCCCAAGGGCGGCCCATGCCCTTGGCTGCCGTACGCAAGAAGGTCAAGGACCTTCCTCTAGAAGTCACCCTCTCCGATGCGCAGGCCATGCAGCCCAGCCGCACCCTTTCCCAGGCAGGGCGAGTGGTGATTGGGGCCCGAATCTCCCGCAGCGGTCAACCGATGCCCAAGAGTGGCGACCTCCAGGGGCTGACCAACCCCATTCCGGTCGAGGACGGCACCCAGACGGAAGTCACCATCGATCGGGTCATTCCCTAATTCGCCCGACGAAGTCAGGCTCCTACAAAGGGGAATTAGGGCAATCGTCCGAGGGATCGATTCGCCCGCTAAAGCGGGCTTCTTCAATGGCAAATAGGCCCCCTAGAAGCCCCATTTATGGGCGTTAGCTAGGGTTTCCCGCTGGGATGGCTGAAATATTCCGCGACAGCCTGTCTCTCATCGAGGGAAAGCTTATTGGCGATGGTACGCATCATTCCAGCGGGGTCGTTCCGGCGGGTTCCCTGGGCAAAATCCGCAAGCTGCTTTTCCAGGTAGGTAGCATGCTGTCCACCTAGTTGAGGGAATCGGGGCGGGCTCCCTTTTCCGTAGGGGCCATGGCATCCGGAGCAAGCCGGCAATGCCTTGTCTTTGGCTCCATGTAGGGTCAGCCGTTTTCCCTTCTGCCACAGCTCTCCCTGGCCAGTATCCTGTTCGCTAGGGGGCATTCCCTGCTGGGCATAGTAGGCGCTTGCGTCACGCATCTCCTGTTTGGACAAACCCTTAGCAACATCAGCCATGGCAGGGTGGTTGCTCCGCTTACCGGTAGCGAAGTCCTGCAGCTGTCGGAGCATGTATTCTGAGCTAAGACCAGCCAAGCGGGGAAAGCCAGCCTGTGGGTTCCCCCGCCCACGGCGGCCGTGGCAGGACTGACAGGCAATAACACGGGACTTGTTGGGATTGCCCTTCATAACTAGCTCTTTGCCAGCCTCCGGGCTGCCCTGGATGGGTAGGGGGCCGGCCTCCTCCGTAGCAATCGCCTGCCCTGTAATCAAGAGACCTCCGAATAGGAAGATCCAGAGGGGGCTGCGCATGACCGGCTCCTTCCTTAGGTCCACATTCGTTTGGCTCTTCAACAAAGTGAGGCCAGGACAATAGCCCCGTCCTGGCCTCACTCATCAGGGAATGCGGAGGATGACGGTACTCGCTCTACTTCACCATTCCCGCGGCCCAGCTAGCAATCGCCTTCTGTTTCTCAGGCTTGCCCTGAGCCTGTGGCTGAGGAGGCATGGGGACCCCACCAGTGACCTCGGTCCAGTTCCCCGAGCCACCCTTGTTCACATTGTGCTTAATACGCTCCAGGATCTTAGCTTGGTCACCGTCGTAACGCTTGGCAATGGCCTGCCAGGAAGGCCCAACCATTTGCCGCTTGGGGACATGGCAAGCGGAGCAGCCCAATTCTTGAGAAGCGGACTGACCTTCGCCCGCCTGGGCACTGCCTAAGGTCAGTCCCAAGGCCAAGCCAGCGCAAACGGCGATGAGGCGCTTCTTCATGATATACCTCCCAATCTGGAACGGGGAGAATCCTTCCGGAGCAGGAAGCGGCCCGAAGTCGGGAATCGTGCCACCGATGGGCCCCGCTCCTTTACTCGATAGCCAGGACAGCTCTAGTATAAGGAGGCCCTTATAGAGGGGTCAAATTCGATGGATCAAACCGCTGCCTATGTACGCCCGTTTCCAACAAGCCCGCTTCCTAGCCGCTGCCAGCCGCGTTCGGGATTTCCCTCCCGACGAGGGTCGGGAAGTGGCCTTTGCTGGACGCTCCAATGTGGGCAAATCCAGCGTCATCAACGCCCTTCTCAATCGCCGTAAGCTGACCCGAACCGGATCCACTCCCGGTCGCACCCAACAGATCCTTTTTTTTGCCCTGGGAGATTCGGATCGGCGCTTGGTAGATCTGCCCGGCTATGGCTACGCCAAGGCGCCCCGAGCGGTAAAAGAGCAGTGGGGCCGGCTTGTCCAGGCCTATCTGGGACATCGGCGCTCCTTGATCGGACTGATCCTAACCACCGACGCCCGCCGCCCTCTGGGCGAATTCGATCGCCAATTGCTGGAATGGGCGGATTATTTCGAGCTCCCTTTGCACGTCCTACTGACCAAAGCCGATAAACTCAAAGCCAACGAAGCCCGAAAAAACCGCGACTTCGTCCGAGCCGAGCTAGCCAGCCGGTTCCCCCAGATGGCCGTACAACGCTTTTCTGCGGTCCAAAGGAGCGGTGTCCCCGAAGCCCGAGAAGGCCTTGCCCAATGGCTGGGGTTTACTGAGGATGGCCTCGAGTAGACCAAAAAAGAGCCCCGAGAAGGGGCCGGGGCTCTACCGCCCTTGGGGAAAGGAGCGGCCATCGGAAGCCGGCCCTGATGGGCGGGGCAGGGCCGGGAGGCACAACCTTGGTATGAACTTAGATCCAAAACAGGCAAGCCGAGTTCCAATGGATGAGGCCTCAACGGAACCACTGTCCGGTAACCGCGTCGATAATGGCCGAAGGCCGTCGCCGCATGCCCACACGGCCGATCATGCAACCATCGAGCTCTTTACCGAAGGCTGCCATGACCGATTCGGCGCGGCGCAAGGGGGGCTCCCCTTCCCGATTTGCACTGGTAGAAACGATTGCCCCCCCGTAGGCTCGGCAAAGCCGTTCCACATGGGGATGAGCACTCCAGCGAAGCGCGAGGCGAGGATGCGAGCCCTGGATCCAGGACGGAACCTTTTCCGAAGGGGGAACCAGGAAGGTCACCGGACCGGGCCAAGCGACCCTTAACCGGATCCTGGCCGCTTCGGGGAGCTCCCCCACGTACGGCGCCAAGTGCTCCCACGCCCCACCGATCAGGATGAGCCCTTTTGCTGAACTGCGCCCCTTGAGGGCCAGGATCCGTTCCACTGCCTCCTGGCGGGTGGGGACGCAGCCAAGCCCGAAGCAGCTTTCGGTTGGATAGGCCAACACCCCCCCCATGGCGATGCGATCCGCGGTCTCGTCGATCGGAGTCTGCCGAAACGCCCCCATGACCGATCTGCTAGTCCCCCGCTAGGGCTTGTTGGCCAATGTCCCGGCGATAATGGACTCCCGGCCAAGTAATGCGGTCCGCTACCGTTAGGGTTCGATGACGGGCCTCGGCAAGGTCCTCGCCCAGGGCCGTGATTCCTAGAACCCGCCCCCCGGAAGTCACCACTCGGTCCCTTTGCCGGCAGGTTCCCGCATGGAAGACCTTGAGTCCGGCTTCGTCCGGAACAGAGGCTAACCCCCCAATGGGATGGCCTTTTTCGTAGGCCCCGGGATAGCCTCCCGCTACTTGGACAAGGCACAAGGCCGTTTGAGGCTTCCAACGGAGCGCACAGTCGTCCAATTGGCCTATTAGGACTGCCTCCAGGGGATCGACGAGATCGCTCGCCAGCCGCATTAGCAAGGCCTGACACTCCGGATCGCCCAGCCGACAATTGAATTCCAGGACCCGTGGCCGACCAGCCTCCACCATGAGGCCAGCGTAGAGGACCCCTCGATAGGGATATCCCTCAGCCACCATGCCAGCAACCGTGGGCTCGATGATCTCTTCCACGATGCGCTGATGAACGGTCTCGGTTACTAGTGGCGCCGGAGAATAGGCCCCCATGCCTCCCGTATTGGGCCCGATGTCTCCCTCGTATAAGGGCTTGTGGTCTTGCGATGAGGCCAAGGGGAGGACATGCTTGCCGTCCACCAATCCAATGAAGCTGGCTTCCTCACCACTTAAGCGCTCTTCCACAATGACCCGCGCCCCGGCCGAGCCAAAGCGCCCCCCCAAGATCTCTCGAATCGCCTCGTGGCATTCCGCGCGGGTTTGCGTCAGCACCACCCCTTTCCCAGCAGCCAGCCCGTCAGCTTTGATCACCGCCGATCCGTCCAATCGATCGGCAAACTCAAAGGCCTCGGCAGGATCCGTAAAGGTTCCCCAGGCCGCTGTCGGGACCCCGTTTCGGGCCATGAAGGCCTTGGCAAAGGCCTTGGACCCCTCCAATCGAGCTGCCTCGGCATGAGGACCAAAACAAGCCAGGCCCTCTGCCTCGAAGCGATCGACGATACCGGCCACCAGTGGTTCCTCTGGCCCCACCACCGTCAGATCCATTGCCTCCCGGCGAGCGAGGGCGACAAGGCCTTCGAGATCGCTTGCAGCCACTTCAGCATTGGTCACCTTGGGCTCTTCCTCGGTGCCCGCATTGCCCGGAGCGCAAACGATCCTCTCCACCCGTGAGCTCTGGCCAAGCTTCCAAGCAAGGGCGTGCTCCCGGCCGCCCCCGCCTACGATAAGGATACGCATCCCAAGCCCCCTTCCGGCCGAACGGATCAATGGCGGAAATGGCGCATGCCGGTCATTACCATGGCAATACCCCTTTCATCGGCTGCTTCGATGACCTCCTGATCTCGAATCGAACCCCCGGGGTGGATTACCGCGGAGCAACCCACCTCGGCAGCGGCGTCCAATCCATCGCGAAACGGGAAGAAGGCTTCCGAGGCCATCACCGAGCCTACCAAGGAAGAGCGAGCCTTCCAGGCAGCAAAACGGGCGGCATCGACCCGACTCATCTGGCCGGCGCCGATCCCCACGGTGGCGCAATCCTTAGCGTAGACAATGGCGTTGGACTTGACGTGCTTGACCACTCGCCAAGCGAAGAAGAGCGTCTCCCATTCGGATTCGGTGGGCGCGCGCTGGGTAACCGCCTGGAGCCTGTCCTCCGCGTAGAGGGCCAAATCGCGATCCTGCAGCAGTAGCCCGCCCGCAATCCATTTGCCTTCCCAGGGGGTGTCTTTCGGCCGGCCCTCAGCCGAAGCTTGCAGAACCCGAATCGCGGGCTTGGTCGCAAAGAGCGCAAGGGCTTCCTGAGAATAAGCCGGTGCATGGGCTCCCTCCACATACTGCTGCTCGAGGATGGCCTGAACCGTCGCTTGGTCCACCTGGCAATTAAAGGCAATCACGCCTCCGAAGGCCGAAGTGGGATCGCAAGCGAAGGCCTTGCGGTAGGCCTCCAGTCCGCTCTCGGCCTCGGCAGCTCCACAGGGGTTGGCATGCTTGACGATGACGCAGGCCGGCTTAGCGAATTCCTCAGCTGTTGCCAGGGCCGCATCCAGATCGCTGAGATTATTGAAAGAAAGCTCCTTGCCTTGGAGCTGGCTGGCGGTGGCCACGCTTGTCCCTTCCTCCCGGAAATTACGGTAGAAGGCACCGCGCTGGTGCGGATTTTCCCCGTAGCGTAAGGTCGCAACCTTCTCGAAAGCGAGATTGAGGGTCGCCGGAAAGGCTTCCCAGGAGCCGTCTTCCCGGAGCCGGCCCAGATAATTGGCAATGGCATCGTCGTATCGAGCGGTATGCTCAAAGGCCTTCCGGGCTAGGGCGAAGCGCGTGGCCCCGCTAACGGTGCCTGTGACGGAGCGCATCTCTCCTAGGACTCGGTTGTAGTCAGCGGTGTCAACGATCACCACGACACCTTCTTGATTCTTGGCAGCCGCCCTGAGCAGGGCAGGCCCCCCAATGTCAATGGATTCGAGGGCCTCGCGGTATCCACCCTGGGAAGCCGTCACAGCCTCAAACGGATAGAGGTTGACCGCCACCAAATCGATGCGCGGGATACCATGCGCTTGCATTTGATCCCGGTGCTCCGGATCGCTATGGTGGGCAAGAAGACCGCCATGGATACGTGGGTGGAGGGTCTTCACTCGTCCGGCGAAGAGCTCCGGGAACTCGGTAAGATCCGAGACCTCCACTACAGGGATTCCACACTCACGCAAGGCGCGAGCGGTGCCTCCGGTGGATAGGATTTCCACACCGAACTCCTCGTGAAGCGCTCGGGCAAATCCCGTCAAATCGGTCTTGTCGGAAACACTAATCAGGGCTCGTTGGATCTCGACCATGAATCCGGACTCCCTTTGGGGGGGAGGGGCAAGGGAGAGAACCGCCGCTCAATAGGCGCATCTCCTCCCGATTAAGACGACAGGAGCAGGAGCAAAGGACGGTGCGGGAGCTCGGCCATTCGGTGGGTTAGCTGGTTTCACCCCTCAGGCCATAGGCCCGGATCTTTTTCCGCAGGGTATTGCGATTCAGACCCAGGAGTTGGGCAGCGCGTCGCTGGTTCTCCCCGGCCTCCCTCAAGGCCCTTTCCAGGAGGGCTTGCTCCACTTCGGCCAATACGACGTAGTAGAGCTGACCGCAGGCAGGCTCTCCTTCCAGGTGGGCAAAATATTCGTCCAGCGCTTCTTCGACGCAAGGCCTGAGGCCCGGATGTCTCCGGGAAGGCTGAGAGCCAGATTTCGCCACGCTATTTTGCATCCCGGTCGCCAAGGGAATCGAGAAGGATTGGCCTTCGGAACCGATGGCACTCCCTCAGCACCCAATCTCCGGATGCGCCAAGAAGCACGGCCCGCTTCCGATCGGGCAATCGGCAGTTCCTCTTATTTTAGGTTTCGGTCCAAAGGGGGATCAACGAGCAAGCCTTCGAAGCTCCCGCAAATGGTGAGACTTGATACGACAGTCGCACTGACGACGATGAATCGAGTCACTCGATGAAGCGAGCTCCTACATGGCGTTCCTAGCCAGTGGCTGCGCTAGGCACTCAGCCGCTGAATCGGGCTCTCCTACGGCAGCATAGACCGTATGGCTGCCGTGTTAGGCCCTCCTAGGGCTCCCGTCCAAGCGGACCCATTCCCCTTCCCAAGATCCTTCCTGCCATTGGATTGCCGGGAAGGCCTTCCGAACCCGATCGGCCTGGGGGCCAAGCATCCCGGCTAGGGCCAGCTCCCCCTCGGGAGCCGTTGCCGAGGTTAGCTCCCCGGCTAGCTCGATCAGGGTGCGGGAAAGGATATTGGCAACCACGCGGGGAAAAGGTTCCCACCCTGCCCTACTTTCCTGAGCAGCCAGCGTATGGACTTGCTCACCGACGCCATTGGCTTGCGCATTCGCTTGGGTCGCTGCGAGGGCGGCCGGATCATTGTCCACGGCAAGCACGTACGCAGCCCCCAGCTTCACGGCAGCAACGGCGAGGATACCGCTGCCGCAGCCGTAATCAAGGACTGCGGGGGCCAAGCTCGGCTCGATCCGCTCCTCCAGCCACTGCAAGCAGAGCCGAGTGGTGGGATGCTGACCCGTACCGAAAGCCATGCCAGGATCAAGAATCACCTCGATCCGATGGTCAGGGCACTGGGCCGCGGCCCAGCTCGGTCGCACCCAGAGTCGATCCCCAATGGGAAATGCCGAAAATTGGGCCTTCCAAGCCTGTGCCCAGTCCGTTCTTGGCAATAGGGCCTGAGTCACCGTGAGGTCCTGACCGGTTACTTGAGACAAATAATCCCCCAGCCCCGACGGAAGGGCATCGGCAGCGAACAAACCGGCCACCCGAGTACGGGGCCAAGCGGTTAGGGGCTCGAGGGATAGGCCCTCGCTAGCGTCTGTTACCGTGATTGCGCAGGCCCCAGCGGCAACTAAGGCCTCCTCCACCACGCCCACCCCTTCCTGGGGAACAATGACCTGAGCTTCGATCCAATCCATAGCACGTAACCGTCGGGGCCGCTATTCCTCCCCCAAGAAACGCTCCAAGAAGTGAATATCCACCCCCCCTGTCTGGAACCGACCATCCCGGAGGAGACGCTGATGAAGAGGCAAGGTCGTCCGGATCTCGCCCACGATGAACTCCTCCAGGGCCCGGCCTAAACGGGCCAGGGCTTCGGCCCGGTCTTCGCCAACGACAATCAGCTTGCCCAAGAGGCTGTCATAGAACGGCGGCATCTCGTAGCCCGTATAACCATGGGAGTCGACGCGGATGCCGGGGCCGCCAGGCAAATGGAAATGTTCGACCCGGCCCGGCGAGGGGGCGAAGGTCTCCGGATCTTCGGCATTGATTCGACATTCGATGGCATGGCCCTGGGGGCGAATGGCTTCCTGGGTAAACCGAAGCGGTTGGCCGGCGGCTACCCGGATCTGCTCCTTGACCAAGTCGATGCCCGTGATGGCCTCTGTAATGGGGTGCTCCACCTGGAGCCGGGTATTCATTTCGATGAAGAAGAATTCCCCCTCCTGGTATAGGAACTCATAGGTCCCAAGCCCGGTATAGTCCAGCTTCCGAGCGGCCTCAGCACATCGCTGCCCCAGATCCCCGCGGAGCTCAGGAGAAATACCCAAAGCGGGGGCTTCCTCGACCACCTTTTGATGTCGGCGTTGAACCGAGCAGTCCCGCTCACCAAGGTGAATGGCATTGCCATGGCGGTCAGCCAAGATCTGGAACTCGATATGTCGAGGCCGATCCAGGAATTTCTCTAGGTAAACGGAATCGTTGCCGAAGGCCCTGTCCGCCTCGGCCTGTGTCATGGAAATGGCGTTCAGCAAGCTGGCCTCGGTATGCACGACTCGCATCCCCCGCCCACCACCGCCACCGGCGGCCTTGATCATAAGCGGATAGCCCACTTCCCGAGCCAAGTCCCGAATCCGATCCTCGTCCGGCGGAAGGGCCCCACGAGAGCCAGGAACACAAGGGACACCCGCCTTTTCCATTGCCTCCTTGGCGGCTACCTTGTCCCCCATGGTTCGGATCAGGTCCGCAGAGGGCCCGATGAAGGTAAGCCCTGAGGACTCCACAATCTCCGCGAAGTCGGCATTTTCCGAGAGGAAACCATAGCCGGGGTGGATCGCTTCGGCATCGGTTAGCTCGGCGGCGCTCATCACAGCAGGGATATGGAGATAGCTTTCCCGGGGAGGGTTGGGCCCAATGCAAACCGATTCATCGGCAAGCTTGACGTACTTGGCATCCCGATCGGCCTGGGAATGCACGGCGACAGCCTTGATACCAAGCTCGCGGCAAGCGCGGAGTATTCGGAGGGCTACTTCACCCCGATTGGCGATCACGATCTTGTCAAACATGGTCTGCCTAGCCTCTAGGCTCGATTAAGAACAGGGGCTCTCCATACTCCACGGGCTGGGCATTCTCTACCAAGATCTTATCGATACGGCCCGCATACTCGGATTCAATCTCATTAAACAGCTTCATGGCCTCGATGACGCAGAGGGGATCGCCAATCTGCACCAAGTCACCTTCCTGGACAAAGGGCTCGGCCTCCGGAGAGGACGCTCGATAGAAGGTTCCGACCATGGGCGCCACCACCTGAACCGTCGTCTCATTCGCGCTTTCTTCCTGGGCTGTCGGAGGCGAATCGCTGGATACCGGCGACGCGTTCTGGGGCATGGGCTGGGGGGGAGCTGGAGAGGGAGAAGGGGACGGTTCCCGCCGGCTAATACGAACGCTCTCCTCCCCTTCCCGGATCTCGATCTCATTGACATCCGATCCCTCCAGTAGCTCGATGAGCCGCCGGATCTTGCGAATATCCATACGTCCCCCTGGTTAGAGTAGCTCGCGCGCGCCAAGCCCCCCCGAGGCCTACTATCGCAGCCGGGAAATCCGAGCACCCAAGTGCCTTAGGAAGCGACCAAGATGGGCAAGGGATCGACGACGCCCCAAGGGGGGGTGAAGACGCTGAATCGCTCCTTCCGCATCCGTCTCCCCTGGATCCGTTTCCCCTAGCGGTCTTCGGGCGGCAGACCCCTCGGGCGGATCCATGTCTTCCTCCTGCCCAGAAGCCACCTCTAGGGGAAGCCCATCCTCCCGTCCCCCTTCCAGCTCAATTAAGCGGCGGCGCCACTCCCCGTAACGGGGCCCCTCCCTTTCCCGATCCAAGAGCTGGCGATAGACGGCAGCAGCCGCTTCGGGGTAGCCCTGATGGGCATAAAGCTCGGCTAGAGTCGGGGTCAAAGGCGGGGCCCGCAGCGTCTCCCGGTGATGAGAAGCACGGGCCTCCCAGGCCCGCGCAAAGAATCCCGCTGCCTGCTGGAATTCTCCCTGAGCTCGGGCCATCTTCCCCATCAACCGCAAGGCTCGCGGTTCATCCTCATCAAAATCCAGCACGCCCTGGAGCTCGCGTTCGACTTCCTCCAATCGGCCCGATTCCAGGGCCTGGCGGGCACTGTCAAGGGCATTCTCCACATGGATCATGACGCTTTTCCCGCTCTATTAAAAGCCAAAGCTGCTAAGATGAGAACCGATCCCGGCAAGATCGGAACATTGGCTGCGATCGTCCAGGCATGCTATCGGGAATGACGGGCCCAGTCCAGCGAGGCTCGTGGCACTCTCTCTACTCGTAAAGGTCCTTAATCTAGGTGGTCGATCCACCTAAGATAAGAGGCGAGACCGTAATCGATGGAAACCGCAATCACTTCTGGGACATCGTAAGGATGGGTCTGAAGGATCGCGGACTCCAATCGATTATAGAGCTTCTCCTTGGTCTTGATCACCAAAAGAATTTCCTCTTCCTCTTCGATCTGGCCCTCCCATTCAAAGACACTCGTTCCCGCCGGCTGCTGGTGAACACAGGCGGCTAATTGCTCCGCCACAACCTTGCGGCTGATGGTGCGTGCTGTCTCCCCATCCGGGCAAGTCGTATAGACGATGAGATTCACTGCTTTCTCTCCTTGCTCGTGCCCCTTCGTGCGCTGCAGTGATTCGGGAACCTTCTTACTGACCAAGGGGTCTTAGTTAAGCTAACTATTGCGCTTTTTGGATCCATTGCCCCCAAGCGTGAGCTCCTATGCGATTCCTTCCGACTCTCTTCTTACTGTTCCTGGTCGTTCCCCTGCTGGAAGTCTACCTGCTCATCGAGGTGGGCCAAGCCATTGGCGCCGGAATCACCATTGCGGCAGTAGTTGCTACTGCGCTCCTGGGGGCCGCGCTAGCCCGATACCAAGGCATGGTAACCCTAACCCATCTCTATACTCAGCTCCATCGAGGTGAGATCCCAGCCCAGGCCCTTTTCGAAGGGGCTTGTTTACTCGTAGCGGGAGCCCTCCTTCTAACCCCTGGCTTCTTTACCGACGCCATAGGCTTCGCCCTCCTTACCCCTCCCCTGCGCCGATGGACCTACCGGCTGCTCTGGCGCCGTATTAGTGTCCAGATGGGCTCCTTTGGATCAGCCAGGGGCCCCCAAGGCTCGCAGCGTGACTCCATCATCATTGAAGGCAAAACGCATCGGAAAGCGCGTCAGCGGCCGGAATCCTCCCAAGACGAATTGGACGACTGAGGCTCAGGTTGCAGTCTGCTATTGACATTCTGCGGGTGCTAATTATTATTAGCACTCGAATAAGGTTGGTGCTAATAACTCCCGGCTAGCGGCCTCGGTAGCGAGTGCCGCCCCTTTTCCGCTGACCACACCAATGATCCCATTTTGAGGAGGGAGGCCCATTATGAAGATCCGTCCTCTGCACGACCGGGTCGTTATCAAGCGTGTAGAAGAAGAGGAGACCACCGAGTCCGGGCTGTATATCCCGGATACGGCCAAGGAGAAGCCGATCCAAGGGGATGTTGTAGCCGTCGGGGACGGCAAGATCTTGGATAACGGGGAGAAGCGGTCTATGGCTGTCAAAGAAGGTGACCGAGTGATCTTCGCCAAATATGCCGGTACCGAGGTGGAAGTCGGTGGTCAGGAAGTTCTGGTCATGCGCGAAGACGACATCATGGGCGTGATCGAGTAGACATCACCTGAACGCCGAGCACCATTAATCCGTCAGAAAACCGGAGGGGTTAGAGAGCCATGCCTGCGAAAGAGATTAGCTTCGGCGAGACCGCCCGTCACCGCATGCTGCGTGGCGTTGATCAGCTCGCCAATGCTGTCAAGGTAACGCTAGGGCCGAAGGGCCGCAATGCGGTTCTGGACAAATCCTTCGGATCGCCTACTGTCACTAAAGATGGCGTATCCGTCGCCAAAGAGATCGAGCTTGAGGACAAGTTCGAAAACATGGGCGCGCAGATGGTGAAGGAGGTGTCCTCCCAGACCTCTGATGAAGCCGGTGACGGTACCACCACAGCCACTGTTCTGGCCCAGGACATTGTTGCCGAGGGGATCAAGTCCGTGGCAGCGGGCATGAGCCCCATGGAGCTCAAGCGCGGTATCGATCAAGCTGTAGAGAAGGTTGTGGCCGAGCTGCGTAACATGTCCCAGGACTGCTCCGAGGAAAAGGAAATTGCTCAGATCGGCACCATTTCCGCCAACAATGACGAGGCCATCGGCCAGATCATTGCCGACGCCATGGCCAAGGTGGGCAAGGAAGGGGTGATCACCGTAGAAGAAGGCTCCTCCCTCGAGAACACCTTGGACGTGGTCGAGGGCATGCAGTTCGACCGCGGCTACGTTTCCCCTTATTTCTGCACCGACAACGAGCGGATGGTAGCGGAGCTGGATGAGCCCTACATCCTACTCCACGATAAGAAGATCTCCAGTATGAAGGATCTGCTGCCGGTACTGGAGGCCGTAGCCAAGCAGTCCAAGCCCCTGTTGATCGTCGCCGAGGACATCGAGGGCGAGGCCCTGGCCACGCTGGTGGTCAACAATATGCGCGGCACCATCC
>CAYVMM010000025.1:0-13466 GCA_964452535.1 uncultured Gammaproteobacteria bacterium
GGCGGCCGGCTTCTTGCGAACCACCTGATCTCCCGAGACCACCCCCGCCAAATAGGGCCGGATTCCGGTAGCATTCAGGAGTGGCTCGGTAAAGATGGCCGCCTTATTGGTAATAACCGCCATGGGCAGTCCGAGACGATGGAGCCACGACAGGACATCGAGGACACCGGGGTAGGGCCGGGTAGCATCGGCGAAGCAATCACCATAGTGGACCAAGAACCGCTCATGGGCCCGCTTCAGCAAGGCATCATCGCAATGACCGGTGGCTTCTAGGCTGCGCTGCACTAGGGCCCGAACTCCATCGCCGATCCAGGAACGGACCTGGTCCTCCCCGACGGGGGAGCGCCCCATCTCGACAAGGGTGCGATTGGTCGCAGTGCACAGATCCCGAGCGGTATCAAGGAGGGTCCCATCCAAGTCAAGTAACAAAGCCTTGACTGCGAGGCGTTGACCTCCTCTGGCAAACGAACCGGCCACTAGGCCCTCATCCATCAGCGCTCTACCGTGGCTAGCCTGTCCCGGAATTCGCCAATGCGGGCCCGGTAGTCCTCGGCCTTGAAGACCCCAGAGCCACTGACAAAAACATCCGCACCCGCCCCGGCTACTCGGGCAACATTGTCCACCTTGATGCCGCCGTCCACTTCCAGTTCCACGGGCTGACCCGAGGCATCAATCCGCTCCCGGACTCGACGTAATTTGTCGATAGCGGATTCGATGAATTGCTGGCCCCCAAACCCAGGATTCACCGACATGACCAGTACCAAATCGATCTCTTCCAACAAGTAATCCAGCCACTCTACCGGTGTTCCAGGATTCAAGGAGAGACCTGCCCGGCATCCATGGTCCCGGATAAGCTGAATGGTACGATGGGGATGCCGTGAAGCCTCAGGATGGAAGGTGATAATATCGGCTCCAGCCTCAGCAAAACCAGGGATGAGAGGGTCCACGGGCTCCACCATCAGGTGGCAATCCAGAGGCATTGTGGTTATTGGCTTGAGCGCTGCGGCCACCAGGGGCCCAATAGTCAAATTGGGGACATAGTGGTTGTCCATCACGTCGAAGTGGCAATAGTCGCCACCCGCGTGCTCCACAGCCCGGACCTCTTCGCCTAGGCGAGAGAAATCCGCCGACAAGATACTGGGGGCGATTTTAAAATCGGCCATACTGAAGCTCCGTTTTTGCCATTCAGCCCAGCCTTTCGCCGCAATGAAGGCCGAAAGGGGCCTAAGAAGTCGCAATTTTACCGGCGCCCCCCCTGAAACGCGAGACAAAAGCCCCACCCGCCAGGGTGGGGCCTGCATCACAAGGAGGCAGGATTCGGCTCAGGCGGCCTTACTCTCCATGTCCTCCGAGTACTCGCCCTCGGAAGCTAGGCTATTAAGCTTGGCCCGATAAGCAAAGGCCTTCTGGGCTTGCTCTGTATTGGCCCGATCCGAGCCCCAGCTTCCCAAGGCCGGGTTTTGCAGCGCCCGGGCATAGGAGAAAGTGAGCCGCCACGGGACCCGGTTCTTGTACTTCTTGTTCATAACATCCAGGTGCTGGGTAGCCTCCACGTCGCCCTGGCCGCCGGAGAGGAAAACAATTCCGCCGAGGGCTGGCGGAACCACCCGCTCGAGGGTTTGGACACTACGATCGGCCACCTCCTCAATACCAGCCCGGCTCGGGGCATCCAGACCGGAAATCACCATGGAGGTCTTTAGAATGGTGCCCTCCGGCATGACATTGTGGCGATAGAGCTCATTGAACACGACGCGCAGATTTTCCTCAGTGATCTCTTCGCAAGTATCGATGTCATGATCGCCGTTGATCAGCACCTCAGGCTCGACGATCGGAACCAAGCCATTCTCCTGACACAAGGCCGAATACCGAGCCAGGGCGTGAGCATTGGCTTCCAGACATTGCCGGGTCGGCATGCCTTCGCCGATTGTTATCACGGCCCGCCACTTGGAGAAGCGTGCCCCCATTTGATAGTACTCCGCTAAACGCTCCCGGAGGCCGTCGAGGCCCTCGGTTACCTTCTCGTCGGAAGAGCCAGCGAGGGGCTTAGCACCGGTGTCCACCTTGATACCGGGAATAATACCGCGCCCATTGAGGAGCTTGGGGAACGGGGTACCGTTATCATCCGATTGGTGGATGGTCTCATCATAGAGGATCACCCCGCTGATGTAGTTCTCGATATCCGGCGCAGTGAACAGGAGCTGGCGGTATTTCCGCCGGCTCTCCTCGGTGGATTCGATGCCCACCTCTTCCAGCCGCTTGGTGGCGGTTCGGTTGGACTCGTCCGCAGCGAGAATGCCCTTATGGTGGGCAACCATATTCTGGGCCGTCTGCTTTAGCTCCTCGGCATGCTTCCACTGATAGTGGGCCATGGTGGTGACCTCCCTTCGTGGGTTAGGAATCGGCTCGACTCGACGAACCGGAGCGCGAGGCTCCAGCCCATTTCGTTCGGCCTACGGCTCGCGAGGAGCCAGGCAGGGCACCCTCTCGCGCCACCGTGGGATTGCGTCCCAGCCAGAGCCAGCCGATGGGACGACGGACGCCAACAGGGGACTATCGCTTATCCAGTTTGGGGCGAAGCCGGCTCGGGTCAACCGTTCCCAGCCCCTATAGACCCGTGGTGTCTCTAGTCCGGCTTTGTCATTTCGACTCAGGGCAGCAGCAAGCGTTAATCAACCAGTATCGGTGCCCACTTCATCGGGCGAAGCAGAATGCCCACCCCGGCCATTCGCCCCATAAATAAGCCTCCTACAATGGCCATTTGCCCTCTTGCAATGATGTCTCACCGCTGTAGGAGCTCGATTCATCGGGCAAATCTGAGGCAATCATGGCCCCTTCTCCAATCCGCCCGCAAATGCGTTATTCGCCCACTAAAGCGAGCCCCACAACATCGCCCCCCGTCAGAAAGACCTTCATAGGCGAGGTGAGATCCCCGACCCAATCACAAACCTCTTTTTGGTCGCGGCTCTCGCCGCTCCTACTCGGGCCAAGGGCATCTCTAACAAGGTCGTACTAGAGAGATCAACACAAGGAGCCCGCTAAAGTGGCTGTCCTCCCACCCATAGCACTTGGACGCTATTGGTAGAGCCCTGTTGACCCAGTGGCTCCCCCCAGGTCACGATCATCTTGTCGCCTTCCTGAATCGCTCCCTGCTGACGCAGCTCCTGCTCGGCTCGCTCAATGTACTCGTGGGCGGTTTGGGGCTCGGGATCGATAGGGAAATTAACGGGATAAACTCCACGATACATGGTAACTTGGCGACGCGTGGGCTGGTTCGGGGAAAGGGCATAGATGGGTGCCTGCGTCCCGCCTCGGGCCATCCAGAGGGCTGTACGGCCACTAGTGGTAAAAGCTGCAATAGCGGCAACCTTAAGCTTATTGGCAATGGCCAAGGCCGACTGGGCAATGGACTCGTCCACGGTTTCCGCCGTTTCGGTCCCAAACCCCGTAAGGGTATGGGGAAACTCCTCGAAAGCGGCCCGCTCGGTTTCCCGACAGACACGGTCCATGGCGCCACAGGACTCCACCGGGTAATCCCCCGCCGCGGTCTCCCCAGATAGCATAACGGCATCTGTCCCATCGAGCACGGCATTGGCCACATCCGAGACTTCGGCCCGCGTGGGGATGGTACTGTGGGTCATGGACTCCATCATTTGCGTTGCAGTGATAACGGCCTTGTTGGCAGACCGGGCCTTGCGAATAATCCGCTTTTGGACTGGAGGGACAGCGGCATCCCCGATCTCTAGGCCCAAATCGCCCCTCGCCACCATGATGGCATCACTCGCCTCAATGATCTCGTCAATGGCCTCGACTGCCTCGGAGCGCTCAATCTTGGCCAGAAGCCGGGCGTTGGAGCCCGCCTGCTCCATGAGCTCGCGCGCGTGCTCCATATCGACCGCTGAGCGAGGATAAGAAACCGCCAAGTAATCCGCGTCCACCTCATCGAGGGCCCGAATGTCCCGTCGATCCTTCTCGGTCAGAGTATGGGGGGTAAGTCCCCCCCCAGCCCGGTTAAGCCCCTTGTGGTCGCTTAAGATCCCTCCCTTGACCACCCGACCGATGATCTCCTTACCCCGGACCTGCTCCACCCAAATGGCTATCATTCCTTCATTTAGGAGCAGCGTGGCGCCCCGTTCAACGTCCTCAGGAAGCCCCGCGTAGGTGACACCGACGCGGGTTTCATCGCCTTCCTCAGTAAAGGTATCCAAAACGAACGGCTGGCCCTCCTCCAGCCTCACCTGACCCCTCTTAAAACGGCCAATGCGCAGTTTCGGTCCTTGGATATCGGCCATCAGGCCAACCGTGCGATGGTGCTCCCTGGCCCGATCACGCACCCCCTCCGCCCGGCGGACATGCTCGTCGAGCTCACCGTGAGAGAAATTGAGGCGAAAGACATCCACCCCTGCCTCGATCATCCCCTCCAGTACGCCGGGCCGATCGGTAGCGGGTCCAAGGGTAGCCACAATCTTGGTGCGCCTCATGCCCCTCCCGCTGCCCTTTCCTCGAGAATTGCAATGGCTGGTAATTTTTTGCCTTCCACCCACTCCAGGAAGGCCCCGCCGCCTGTCGAAATGTAGGAAATCCGATCGGTGGTGCCGGTCATCGCGATGGCTGCCAGGGTATCCCCACCGCCGGCAACACTGAATGCCGCCGATTCGGCGACGGCATGGGCCAAGGTACGGGTTCCCTCCGCGCATTGAGAAAGCTCGAAGGCGCCCAGGGGCCCATTCCATAGGATGGTCCCCGCATCCCTGACCAGCTCCGCAAAGCGGGCAGCAGTATCGGGGCCAACATCCAGGATCATCTCATTCTCACCCACTTCTTCCACCGCACAGGTGCGTACTGGAGCCACCTCAGAGAACTCTTGGGCTACCACCACATCAGTGGGTAGCGGGACCTCAGCCCCTTTGCTCCGGCAAGCCTCGATAACGCGCTTGGCTTCTTCGACTAGCTCCGGCTCGGCCAGCGATCCCCCGATGTTTCGGCTTTCTGCCAAGAGGAAGGTATTAGCGATCCCCCCACCGACAATGAGCTGGTCCACCTTTTCGGTAAGTGCCCTCAGCGCGCCTAGCTTACCGGAGACCTTAGCTCCACCGACAATGGCTACCAAAGGCCGCTTGGGACTCTCCAAGGCAGCGGTCAGGCTATCGATCTCCTTGGCTAGCAAGGGACCCGCCACAGCTATGGGAGCATATCGGGCCACTCCATAGGTTGAGGCCTGGGCCCGATGGGCCGTGCCAAAGGCATCGTTGACATAGACATCGCACAGGCTCGCCATGTGTCTGGCAAAGGCCTCGTCGTTGGCGGTATCCCCCGGATGGAAGCGGACATTCTCCAAAAGTACCACCTCCCCTTCCCCCAGATGCTCAACCTCCGGAGGTACCCGCTCGTACCAGTCTTTCACCAGGGGAACCTCTTGGTCCAACAGTTCACCCAGTCGCTTAGCGACGGGAGCCAACGAGTAGCGGGGATCGGGCTCACCCTTAGGCCGCCCCAGGTGAGCCATTACTAATATCCGTCCTCCTGATTCCCGCGCTTGCCGAATAGTGGGAAGACTGGCCTCGATGCGCGTTTCGTCAGTAATCTGGCCCTCGTCGTCCTGAGGAACGTTAAGATCCTCGCGAACCAGGACGCGCTTGCCCCGCAGGTCCGTATCACTCATGCGGAGGATGCTCATGATGCCGTCCCCTTAGCGAGCGCCCATCAAGGCACGGGCAGTGTCTACCATACGGTGGGAAAAGCCCCACTCGTTGTCATACCACCCCGTCACCTTGATGAAATCGCCATCCACCATGCGAGTCAGCGGAGCATCATAGATGCAAGAGCGCGAATCGTGGTTGAAGTCGTGGGAGACCAAAGGCTCCTCACTGTACCCCAGGATGCCTCGCAGGGGGCCTTCGGAAGCTTCCCAAAGGGTCGCGTTGATCTCATCCAAACTGGTGGGACGGCTAGCCTGGAAGGTCAGATCAACGAAAGAGACATTAGTGGTTGGCACTCGGACGGCAAAACCGTCCAGTTTGCCGTCGAGATCTGGAAGGACCTTACCAACGGCCGCGGCCGCGCCGGTTTTGGTGGGAATCTGGGACTGAGTAGCCGATCGAGCCCGGCGCAGGTCCTTATGGTAGACATCGATCAAGACCTGGTCATTGGTGTAGGAGTGGATGGTAGTCATGAGGCCTCGATCCAGTCCAATCTTATGATGAAGGGGCTTAACCAAAGGAGCTAGGCAATTGGTAGTGCAGGAGGCATTGGAAACCACTTGGTGGTTGGCCGGATCAATCATCTCCTCATTGACTCCGTAGACCACCGTTAGGTCATCCCCCTTAGCCGGAGCCGAAATCAGGACTTTTTTGGCCCCGGCCTCAAGATGCAGCGCAGCTTTAGCGCGATCGACGAACAGTCCTGTGCACTCCAGGACCACATCCACCTCCATATCCCCCCAGGGCAACTTGGAGGGATCGCGCTCGGCAAGCACCCGAATCTTGTCGCCCTCAATGACCAGGTCAGCCCCATCCACCTCGACCGAGCCTGGGAAACGGCCGTGGACGGTGTCATGCTGGGTAAGGTGGGCGTTGGTCTCCGGATCCGCCAAATCATTGACGGCGACCACTCGAATTTCCTCACTTTGCCCGGACTCGTAGATCGCTCGCAGGACGTTGCGGCCAATACGGCCGTAACCATTGATGGCAACGCGGATGCTCATTTCGGTCTCCTCAACGCAATTCGTTCCGGTTTAGAGCAACAAACGGCGGACAATAGGCCGCAACTCAGCTTAATTCGTTATAAGCATTGACCACGCTTTCGGGAACAAAGCCGAACTTCTCAAGTACCGTCCCACCTGGGGCCGATTCACCAAAGCGATGGACGCCTACCGCTCGGCCGTTGCGACCGACATAGCGTTCCCAGCCAAAGGATTCAGCAGCCTCCACAGCAACGCGCCTGGTCAAGGCCGCTGGCAAAACCCATTCTTTATAGCCTTCTTCTTGCGCTTCGAAAAGCTCCCAAGAGGGCATAGAAACCACCCGTACGCGCTTGCCCTGCTCCTCAAGCTGCCTCTGGGCCTGAAGGGCCAGCTCCACTTCCGAGCCCGAGGCGATCAAAACCCCTTCCGGCTCGTTACCCTCCGCCTCGGAGAGGATATAGGCCCCTCGAGCAGCCCCGGCGACTGTGTCATCCGTATGGGTCAAGGCACCGGTCTTTTGCCGGCTAAGCACCAAGGCCACGGGCCCGTCAGTGGCCTCTAAAGCGAGCTTCCATCCCACCGCCGTCTCAACACCATCAGCGGGGCGATACACGGTCATATTTGGAATGGCCCGAAGGCTCGGCAGCTGCTCGATGGGCTGATGGGTGGGGCCATCCTCTCCCAGGCCGATGGAATCGTGGGTAAAGAGGTAGATCACGGGTTGATGCATCAAGGCCGACATGCGAATACCGTTTCGCATATAGTCGGAAAAGATCAGGAAGGTCCCTCCATAAGGTCGATACCCTCCGTGGAGGCAGAAGCCGTTCATCATCGCCGCCATGCCAAACTCGCGCACCCCGTAGTGGAGGTAGCGGCCATGCTCACCCTGGGTCTCACGGGCCGGGGTGATGATACGCGCACCCTGCCACTTGGTATTATTGGAGGGGGCTAAGTCCGCTGAGCCACCAAGGATTTCGGGGACCTTCGCAGTAAGGGTATTGAGCATCTTCCCGGAATGCTTACGGGTGGCATCGCTCCCTCCGGCCTGCCGAAGCTCTTGAATGAGGGCCTCCATGGTCTCCTCGAAGTCCTCGGGAAGGCGACCCGCCAAGCGCCGCTCGAAATCTTCTGCCAGCTCGGGGAATTCTTTACGGTAGGCCTCAAACCGAGCCCACCAGTCCTCCTCGGCGGCCTGGCCAGCCTGCCGAGCATCCCATGCCTGGTAGATCTTCTGCGGGATATGAAAGGGACCCCACTCCCAGCCCAGGGCCTGACGTGTGGCCGCCACTTCATCTTCACCCAAGGCAGCCCCATGGGTCTCTGCACTGCCCGCCTTGTTGGGGGCCCCATAGGCGATGGTGGTCTTGCAAGCGATCAGGGTAGGCTTGTTGGGCTCGGCCTTAGCGGCCTCGACGGCTTTGATAATGGCATCGGGGTTGTGGCCATCGATGGCCATGGTCTGCCACTCATACCCTTCGAAGCGCTTGAGGGTGTCATCGGTAAACCAAGCCTCAAGCTCACCGTCAATGGAAATGCCATTGTTATCGTAGAATAGAATCAGTTTGCCCAAGCCCAACGTTCCGGCCAGGGAGCAGGCCTCATGGCTAATGCCCTCCATCAAGCAACCATCCCCAGCGAACACATAGGTATAGTGATCGACAATGGGGTGCCCTTGGCGGTTGAACTCGTTGGCCAACTCCTTCTCAGCGATCGCCATGCCCACACCGTTGGCGATACCCTGGCCCAGGGGACCCGTCGTCGTCTCGACCCCCGGCGTAACGCCGTTCTCAGGATGCCCCGGCGTTCTCGAGCCCCACTGCCGGAACCGCTTAAGCTCTTCCAGAGGCAGGTCGTAGCCAGTGAGGTGGAGGAGACCGTAGAGGAGCATGGATCCGTGGCCGTTGGAGACCACGAAGCGGTCCCGATCAGGCCAATGGGGATTGGCCGGGTTGTGCTTTAGATAATCATTCCAGAGCACCTCCGCGATGTCAGCCATCCCCATGGGCATACCAGGATGGCCGGAGTTGGCCGCTTGGACTGCATCCACGGCCAAGAAACGGATCGCGTTGGCCAGCTGTCTCCGGGAAACCTCAGCCATGGGAAGCCTCTCCTTACACGGTTCACGAATTCAGTCCCTCACGGGCGGGATGCTCTGGTAATGGGCCAAGCCCCCCGCTTAAGGCATAATCGGCTTGTCCGTTTGGATCCGCTGGATCGTTCCATGGGCACCGGTAATAACCAGGGTATCGGTGCTCACCAGATCCCCGGAATCGCGCACCCCTTCTAGGAAATCGCCGTTGGTCAGTCCAGTGGCCACGAAGAGCACATCTTGTCCCTGGACCAACTCGTCCATCGTCAGTACTTGGCCGGGCTGAAGACCAAACTTACGAACCCGCTCCTCCTCGCCCTCTTTCTGCGGCGCCATGGAGCCGAGCATATCGCCGCCTACGGCCTTGGCCGCGCAAGCGGTAATAACCCCTTCCGGCGTTCCTCCAACGCCCATCAAGGCATCCACGGAATCGCCCAAAGCCGCCATTAGCCCGCCGCTAACGTCGCCGTCGGGGGCCAAGCGGACGCGGGCACCCGCCTTTTGAATATCCCGGATCATCTCCTGATGGCGAGGCTTATCCAGAACAAAGATGCGGAGGTCTTCCACATGCTTGTCCAGGGCACTCGCTAGATCGCCGAGTTTGGAGGCTAGAGGGGCTTCGGGGTCGAGCTCGCCCCGGGCTGCGCGCGGCACCACTAACTTGTCCATATAGAATCCAGGCCCTGGGCGGAACATTTCCCCTTGGGGGGCTGCCGCCAGGACGGAAATGGCACCGGGCATGCCCTGAGCCAAGAAATTGGTCCCCTCCACCGGATCCACAGCGATGTCCACCGCCGGGCCGTCCCCGCTGCCCACCGATTCCCCGTTATAGAGCATGGGGGCTTCATCCTTTTCCCCCTCGCCGATAACAACTTCTCCGAGCATAGGAACGGAGCCCATAGCCTCTCGCATGGCCTCCACGGCTGCGCTATCGCCCCGCTTCTTGTCGCCGCGGCCGATCCAGTCCGAAGCCGCTCGAGCCGCGATCTCCGTAGCCTGAACCAGGGGCATGGTTAGCTGTTCCATGGCCATATGCATCCACCCATTCTGACTTAAAGGAGATTAGCGCTTGCAGGAGACCGGGCGTCGAGAAACCAACCCTGTTCCCAAGGCTTTCCGATGGGCTCGCAAAGGTCCTCGCCGCCCTTCCAGATCCCAAAACAAAGCAAATAACAACAACGCCCAGCAAGGCCTGGCCCCACTCCCTACACGATTAGGGGATTGACCCCTAAAGCCCAGCCAAATCCCTAACAAAGCGGGCCTTAACGAGGGGCATTACAGCCACGGCTGCTCGTGCGGCGAAAAGGCGTCTCCTGCTGACCAAGCCGCACCTCGCCCCTTGCCCTGCCAGGGTTCCGGGGAATCAAGGGCACTGTCACCAGTGCCTCCAGCTAAGGGCTAAGCACAAGGCCCCTAGATTTTGCCCCCCATGGCGAGCAAAGTCTACCCACTTGACTCGTTTCCGTAGTGGCCTCTTCGGACCGATTTGCCAGTACAAGCTAACGGGCAAATCAGATGCCTGGGCTCCCTCGGGTGCGAATTCGCGCTCAGCCGGCCTCCTTCCATTTAATGGAGCACCCCATGGAAGGGATCTGCTCCTCCGGGCCTTGGCCAGTTTCGGCCACCTGCTTCATGGCCTCGAAGAGCTCGCGCCGGGCGTTCGGTACGGCCTCCTTGCGGCTCTCATCAAGCCGACCCCGGTACTGCAAATAGCCTGCTCCATTGAAGCCAAAGAAATCCGGTGTGCACACCGCACCGAAACGCCTGGCCACCTCTTGCGTCTCATCAAAGAGAT
The DNA here is from genome assembly GCA_964452535.1 of uncultured Gammaproteobacteria bacterium. Taxonomy (GTDB): domain Bacteria; phylum Pseudomonadota; class Gammaproteobacteria; order Thiohalorhabdales; family Thiohalorhabdaceae; genus Thiohalorhabdus. The sequence goes on from CAYVMM010000025.1 coordinate 10,564, forward strand.
AAGGCATGGGGTAGGCCTTTTCCTCCGCCCGAGCCTTGATGTTTTCGAAAGCATCTTCTTCATTCTGAGCAGGATCATTGCTCATGATGGCCACAGAACCTACCCCCCATGCGGCCAAATCCCGAACATCCCGAAGGATCCGGTCTTCGACTGCTCGCACATAGGGGCAATGATTACACATGAAGATGACCAATAGGCCATTCTCTCCGAAAAGATCATCCCGGGCATAGTACTTGCCATCGACGCCAGGGAGCTCGAATGCCGGGCATTGAAAAGTGCGATCGACTATCGGGGTTTCCGTTCGGACCATGATGACACCTACCTCCCAGACTGGAACGGGCCGTTGAGCCAGAACTTGTTATTATGCCTGGCTAGGAATGGGGAGCCCAACCCTGCGGATGGGTAGCCACCGATGCGTATACCCCGAGTCTACCTGCCCGAAGCAGCCTCCGGCCAGGAGCTGATCCTGCCCCAGGAGGCCGCCCACCGGCTAATCAAGGTCCTTCGGCTTGAGCCAGGCCATCCGCTGATGGTGTTCAACGGTAACGGAGGTGAGTATCCTGCCGAGCTCACCGGAACCCCAAACCATCCCGCAGTAACGCTGGGCAAACTCCGCGAGGTAGACCGCGAGTCCCCGCTGACAACTGTTCTCTGGGCAGGGCTCTCCAAGGCCGAAAAATTCGATTGGACAGTACAGAAAGCCACTGAGCTTGGGGTAACCGAGATCCGTCCCGTTCAGACCAATCGCAGTGTACGCCGACTCGATTCCGAAAAGGCAACCAAGAACCACCGACGCTGGCTCCGCATCGCGATCTCCGCCTGCGAGCAATGCGGGCGCAACCGCTTGCCCCGAATCGGGAAAGTCGAGGAGCTGGGCACGGGCTTGAGCGAAGGTGTTACCGAGGGGCTCGTAATGGCAGCCTCTGGGCAATCTCTCCCGGATCGGATCGAAAGCCAACCACTGCACCTGTTAATCGGGCCGGAGGGGGGCCTCTCCGAAGAAGAGCTCGCTCAGGCAATAGCCGCCGGATTTTCCCCTACCGCCCTTGGTCCTAGAACGCTGCGCACAGAAACCGCAGTCCTCACTGCCTTGGCCTGGGCGCAGACGGTCTCAGGGGATTTGTCTTTAGGGGCTGGCTAGCTTCCTCCCCCAGCGCCTCCCAGCCCCCCGCGAGTCTCGATACAAGACGCCAAGGAGGCTCCTTGTAATGGGCGCTCAAATCGGCGTTCTCATGGACCCCATCGGGGACATCCACATCGGCAAGGACACCACCTTTGCCATGCTGCTAGAGGCCCAACGCCGGGGGCACGACATCCTGTACATGGAGCCAAGGCATCTCTTTGGCCGAGACGCCGTGCCGTGGGCTCGGATGTTTCCTTTGACGGTCCGTCGCGAAACGGGCAGCCACTATACTGTTGGTGAGGCCATCACCCAGCCTCTTACTGAGCTCGATCTTGTACTGATGCGCAAGGACCCGCCCTTCGATATGGAGTACATCTACCAAACTTACCTCCTAGAGCGAGCCCTGGGATCGACCCTGGTGGTCAACCACCCGCGAAGCCTGCGCGATGCCAACGAGAAGCTCTTTGCTACTTGGTTTCCCGAGCTCACCCCCCCGACCTTAGTAGCCCGAGATCCACGTGCCTTCCATGAGTTCCTGAAGGAAGAACAGGCCGTGGTCTGCAAGCCGCTAGATGCCATGGGAGGCAGCGGGATCTTCCTCCTGCGTGAGGGGGACCTCAACTTCAACTCGCTCATAGAGAGCCTGACCCACCGTGGCACCCGATTTGCTCTAGCCCAGCGGTATCTGTCGAAGGCGGCTCAGGGCGACAAGCGAATCCTACTCATTGAAGGGGAGCCAATCCCCTTTGGCTTAATGCGCGTTCCGGGCAGCGGCGACTTCCGCGGCAACATCTCGGTCGGTGCCACAACGCATGCAGTGGGGCTAGACGCTCGGGATTGGGAGATCTGCCAAAGCCTAGGCCCCGAGCTCCGGCGTCGGGATTTGCTCTTCACAGGGATTGACGTCATCGGGGGCTTCGTTACCGAAATCAACGTAACGAGCCCTACGGGGGTGCAAGAAATGGATTACCACGCTGGCACAGAGGTCTGTGTCACACTCTTCGATGCCTTGGAGCGACGCCTGAATCGGGCTCCTCCCCCCGCTTAGCAGGCCAGTGAAAACCCTTTTCAAGGGCCGGCTTTCACCGCTGAAAGCGGTGAAAAGGGAAAAAGCCTTTTCCTGAAAACCCGGAAAAGCAATAGGTTGCCTGTTTTTGTAGACAAGCGGAGCCGGCCGGCTCCGCTTCGACCAGGGCGATGAAAAACCCTTTCATCGCCCTGGTAGGGCCAACAGTAGTGAAGACAAGGACAACAGGAATCCCAAAACAGGTGCTAGCGGCGAGTGCCGCGACCCTCATCCTTCTCCTAGAGGCCTGCCAAAATCCGGTCCAGGTGCGTCACCGGCAAGCCTTCGTTATGGGAACCCTGGTGGAGATCTCCGCTACAGGGACACGAGCGGAGGTCTTCCGAGAGGCTGCCGGAGCGGCCTTTCGGGAAATGCGGAGCCTCCATAACGCCTTGAGCCCCATCCAGGGCAATAGCCACCTAACCCGTTTCAATGCCCGGGCACATACCCAGTGGGTCCCTCTGACAGGGCCTCTAGTAGGGCTGGTGCCACGGGCCCTTTCGGTTCAGCGAGCCAGCAACAACGCCTTCAACCCCCACTTGGGTCGACTCATCGCCCTCTGGGGGTTCCATAACCCTCCCTTTCCGGCCCACCCCCCCACCGAAGAGGCAATCAAGGCCCTTCTAGGCGCTGGTGCGGGGAGTCAGGCATTGACTCTCCGGCACCGGGAAAGCCAGCTAGAAGGCCATCTGGAGCAGTCCGGGGCAGCGTTGG
>CAYVMM010000026.1:0-13370 GCA_964452535.1 uncultured Gammaproteobacteria bacterium
GTATCTCCCAGCACCCCCACCCTGCTTTAATCGGTTGGTAGCCCTAGTGACTAGGTGGCAGTTAGGGGTTGGGCAGGGGAGCTCAGGGAAGATGGTCGGACGCTCTTACTCAGGTCAGGCCGTCTCCAACTCGGCTGGGGGGGGTAATGCGTGTGGCCAATCAGTTTTGGCCTTGCTTTGGGTTGCCCGGCATAGGCATTTTGGGCTTGCCAGGGAAAGAGCCAGAAGAATGCGTCGTTTCTTTCGTTGCCCGTCTAGGGTAGAGCAGGGGGTCTACCAAGTCCTTGGGCAACCGATAGAGGAGCCCCAGATCCGGACGTGCCAACTCTAGCTGGGGATCGGTGTTTTGGACCACATAGCGAATGGGCTCGGTGTTCCCCTCGAAGTGGAGGGTAACGGTAGGGCCTTTGCTTGGTTCCTTGATCCCTTCGAGGGCGAAGGCTCGACGCTTTGACCAGGCGTGGGCCGTTTCCGAGGCGGTCTTGGCTTTGAGCTCTTGGCTGTCCTGGGCCTTCCACTGGCCTTTGGGGGCCTTGGTCAAGGTGACTTCGGGGAGATCCAAGCGGGTGAGCTGGGCCCCGGAGGGCAGGAGCTGCTGGCTGGCATAGGCGGGCCAGTTGCTCTTGATGGAGCGCACCGCACTTTCGGAAACCAAGTGGACGGTATCGTCTACCCGGAGATAGCGCTGAGGCTTGATGGGGTGGTCCCCGCCGAGGGCCAAGCGATGCTGGTCGATCTTCACCACCCAGGCTGGGGCCTTCAGACCGAATCGCTCTTCTCGCTCCTTGGTTACCTCCACGGTGCCTTGGCTTTTGGCCGTTAGGAGATCGAGAATCGAATCGACTCGGCTGGAATTGGCCAGCAGTTGCCGAGGCTGGGTCATACGCCAGCCGCCTTGTTTTCGGACCAAGGTGATCTCCTTCCCCTTGCGCGGAAGGAGGCGAACACGATCGATCTGCTCGGGTCGGCTCTGGATTATGGGTGGCTTCGTCTCCGAGGACCCGCCTTTGCCCGGCTGAAAATAGGCAAGGGCACCCAATCCACCAACCAGGGTCAACAAGGCCAGATTGAGCCAACTGCGCGTTCCCATGATCGTTGTTAGCCCTCTAGAGTTGGCGTCTGCGCAGCCAGATAACCGCCCCGGCAACGAAGAGCAGAAGAGGGAGGCCCCCCATGAAGGCAAGGGGGAGTGCCCAGGCGGCTACCCGGGGCAATCGAAGATGGGTATCAGGCGCCGCTTTGGGCTGAACATTGATGAATTCTTCGTCCGCGGTCAGCCAATGGACTGTATTCAGGGCGAGATCCTGGTTGCCCCCGGCTCCCAGGAAGGCGTTGCTAAGATAATCGCTGTCGCTGATCACAACCAAGCGCTGCCCCGGCCCTTTTTCCCCTTTTGAGCTCTTTCCTTGGGAAGCGGAATCCTCTGAGGAAGAGGGACCGGATTGCGGGGACTCGGCCTTGCTACCGTCAGAGTCCGGGTCAGGGTCCGATTTCGGCCCTTCCAAGGCGACCCCAAGCGTGATGGGCCCTTTTTGGTCGCCTTGCTTCCCGTCGAAGCGGAGCTTCCCCTTGAGTTCACCATTCTCCAGCCATGCCTGGGGTCCGGTTTGTAGCAAAGCGGTGGATTGCCAATCCGGGGGAGCGGATACGGCGATTCCGGCGCTTCCGGGAAAGACGGTGACGGAGCTGAAATCCCGAGTAATGGCGTGACGCGGGTAGCTAGTGACAATGACCTGGGTGGGGTCACTCACCCCCAGTAGGCGGGCCTTGGGATCCACCACCGTGCCCTGTTTGAACTCGATCCCCAGGTCCTGGGCAATGGGCTGTAGCGCCTTCGCTGGTTGCTTGTCCACCAGCCAGAGGAGGTGGCCGCCATCGTTCAAAAAGGTTCGGATTTGCTCGACCTCGGCCTGTAGGAGGGGCTGGGTGGGATCGGCGATGACGAGCAAAGAGGTGTCTCCCGGCACCTGGCCCTTCTTGGCCAGATTAAGGCGCTTGACCTTGATCCCAGCCTCCCTGAGGGCCTGCGCGAACCGGCTTATCCCTTGACGGCCCTGCTCCTTCGGAGACCGTTCCCCGTGTCCGGTTAGGAACCGGACCGTTTGGGCCCGATCCCGCATAACTCGCTGAATGGCTTGGGTAACGGCCTGCTCGGAGCGCCCATCGACCTTTTCCGCGCGCCCCTGGTAGTTCACCATGAGCTGACCGTCCCGTTGGATCCCTTTTTCCCGAACCAGCTGGGGATGGGCATTGGGGTTGATGAATTCCAGTTGGACCTCAGCTGCTCCAGCCCGTTGGTAGCGTCCTACAAGCCGACGGATTTCGCGGCGAAGGCTCTCTCGCTCGCTGGCATAGGCCGTGATGGTGAGTGGGTCCTCGGCATTGGCAAGGAGGTTCCGGCTGGCCTCGGCAAGGGTGTTGCGGTTGCCGGCAGTCCAGTCCGCCTGGAAGCTATACAGATGGCTCAGCCAGCCTGCTAGCCCGATCGCTGCCAGGAAAAGCAGCACAAATGCCGTATGCTGGAAGCGGAGCGTGCGTCGGAGCTTTGGGGTCAGTTTCATGGGAGCTTGTTACCTTGTCCCCAGCTTGCGAGGTTCGTTTCTTCAGCCCGCCAGGCGATCGGCGTCCAGCCGGCGGATTGCTAGAACCAGAAAGGCCACAATAAAGAGAAGGTAGTAAGCGATATCCGCGGTGTTGACCAGACCGCGCCCCATGTCTTGATAGTGGGTCATCAGGGAGAGGGATTTTAGGGCCCCACCGGCGGTGGTGCCGAGATTGCCGGTCCAATTCAGGATCCATAGTAGGAGAAGGAGTCCAAAGGTCCCTATAGCGGCTACGACGGGCTGACTGGTTAGGCTGGACATGAACAAGCCCGCCGCGGCGAAGCTAGCTAGCACCAGGGCCAAGCCCAGGGCCCCGGCCGCAAGCTTGCCGGAATCCGGAGTCGTTCCGAGGTAGAGGGAAAGGGGCATCAGGAGGATCAGCCCGAGCAGGATTGCCAGAAACCCGAGGATACCTAGGTATTTCCCCAAGACGATGCGGGTCATTGAGACCGGCGCCGAAAGGAGCAGATGGATGGTTCCGGATCGACGTTCCTCACTGATCAAGCGCATGGTCACTAAGGGAACGATCAGCAGCAGCACCACCGCTGCATTGGAGAAAAGGGGGGTCACCACCAGATCGGTTACCCCCGGTGCCCCTTCCATTGCCCTTAGCCGGGGTTCCAAGCGCTGGAAGGTATCCAGCTGACGGAGAAAGAGGTAAGCGAGAATGAGCTGAACTGCCCCCAATAAGGTCCAGGCCAGCGGAGACAGGAACAGGCTCCGAAGCTCGCGCCAAGCGATGGTCCCTACCATCCTAAGCGGCCTCCTCAACGGCTTCCGACGTATCCTTCAAGGTTAAGTCGATGAACACTTGCTCCAGGGACGGTTCCTCGGGAACCAGGGCCCGCAGCCCCCAGCCATTATCCAATGCCTGGCGGGCCAGGTTCTCGATCGGGGTCGCCTCGGCACCGTGATGGACTCGAAATTCGCCAGGTCTTAGGGATTCGACGGAGTCGATACCCTCAATGGCCTCCAGGGAGGCGGGATCGGGGGGGTGGCCCAGCTCTAGGCGCAGGCTGGTGGCGGTCATCCTTTGTCCCAAATCCTCCAGGGATTCCCGGAAAACCAAGCGGCCCTCATGGATAATCTGGACCCGGTTGCAGACGGCCTGGACCTCGGGGAGGATGTGAGTAGAGAGGATGACCCCGTGCTCTTCCCCGAGTTCTCGGATAAGCCCGCGGATCTCTCGCACCTGGATGGGGTCGAGCCCAATGGTCGGTTCGTCCAGGATTACCACCTCGGGCCGATGGACGATGGCCTGGGCGAGGCCCACGCGCTGTTGGAAGCCCCGCGAAAGATTGCCGATAAGGCGTCCGCCCATCCCTTCGATCCCGCAACGCTCTTTGGCCGTCTCAACGCTCCCGCGCAGATCCTGTCGCGGGATCCGGTTTAGGCGGGCGCAGTATCTCAGGTACTCGTCCACCGTGAGCTCGCGATGAAGCGGTGGGTACTCCGGGAGGTAGCCAACGATGCCTTTGGCGCGCACGGGATCGGCAACCATATCCACGCCGTTGACCTGCACCCCGCCTGCGGTCGGGGCCAGATTCCCGGTAATGATCTGCATGGTAGTGGACTTGCCGGCTCCGTTGGGCCCCAGGAAGCCCAGGACATCGCCGGGGTTTAGGTCGAAGCTGACATCATCCACGGCTCGTATGCGACCGTAGCGTCGCACCACATTCTCAAGACGAACGAGGGGCTCCTCGCTCATGGGCATGTCCTGATCATAAGAGGTGAATAAGGCCGGATGATCCGGCTCAGTCTGAGCCGGGGCCTATTGTCCATAGCGCGGGGGGAATGTCAAAAACTTGGCGCTGGCTGAGAGCTAAAAAACCCTTGGCCATTTGGGGAGGCCGTAGCGACTCCCGATAGCCTTTTTAGGCCCCTTACCTTTGATCTCATTGAAGGAGCAGCTATGGCGGAAGCCGGATGGGCGCACTATGATCATGCCGCCGATATCGGCCTTCGGGCCTGGGGCCCGGATCTTGCCTCCGCCTTGGCGCAGGCGGGAAGGGCCCTGACCGCAGTGATTACGGATCCCGATGCGGTTGTGGCCCGGGAGCCGGTTTCCGTCTGGTGCGCCGGCGAGGATCCCGAGCTACTCCTCGTGGATTGGCTGGACGCCTTAATCTATGAGATGGGAACTCGCCACATGCTGTTTGGACAATTCGATGTCACGGTGGAAAACAGCGGGATCAAGGCCATCGCCTGGGGGGAGCCGGTGGATATTGAACGGCATAAGCCAGCGGTTGAAGTGAAAGGCACAACCTTGACCAACCTAAAGGCGAAACGGCTTTGCGATGACGGCTGGGAGCTGCAGTGCGTAGTGGACGTTTAGAGCGGCCCAGGAGCGCGACTATGGATACAGCCCTTCTACGAAAAGCGGATGAGCATTGCTGGATCCTGGATCGCCAGGATCCTATGCGGGTGCCGGGAGTGCTCTATGCGAGCGAGTCCCTACTCGGGGAAATGGATGAGCGCGTGCTGGATCAGATTGCCCATGTGACCAGCCTGCCGGGCATTGTTGAGGCTTGTTTTGTCATGCCCGATGCCCATTGGGGGTATGGGTTCCCCATCGGTGGTGTCGCCGCCTTTAATCCGGAAAGGGGAGGGGTCGTCTCGGCGGGTGGGGTAGGCTTTGATATCTCGTGTGGGGTCCGCACCCTGCATACGGGGCTGCAAAGTGAGGACATCGAGGGGCGGCAAGAAGCCCTGGCTGATTTGCTCTTTTGGACGGTTCCAGCAGGGGTGGGCAGTCGAGGCAAAATCCATCTATCGCCCAATCAAATGGACGGCATGCTCGCCGGCGGTGCGCGCTGGGCAGTGGCAGAAGGCTACGGGGATCCGGCGGATTTGGAGCGGATCGAGGAAAACGGCTACATGGCCAATGCGGACCCCGGGCAAGTCTCCACTCGCGCCCGGGAACGGCAGCGAGACCAGATGGGAACCCTAGGCTCCGGGAACCATTACCTGGAAGTCCAACGCGTTGCCCAACTCTATGATCCCGATACGGCGGCTGCCTTCGGCCTAGAGGAGGGCCATGTCCTAGTTACTATCCACTGTGGCTCCCGGGGGCTTGGTCATCAAATCGGCAGCGAAGCCCTTAAGAGCATGGTGAAGGCCGCCAAGAAGTACGAGATTGAGCTTCCCGATAAGGAGCTAGCTTGTGTCCCGACTCGCTCCCGAGAGGGAGCGGACTATCTCGCTGCCATGGCCGCGGGAATCAATTGCGCACTGGCCAACCGGCAGATCATTACTCACCTGGCCCGCCAGGTCTTCAGTCAGATCTTCCCCGAGGCCGTCCTGAGCGTGCTCTACGATGTCTCCCACAACACCTGCAAGGAAGAAACGCACGAGGTGGCGGGCGAGTGGCAGAGGCTGTTCGTCCATCGCAAGGGAGCCACCCGCGCCTTCGGACCGGGTAACCCCAATCTTCCCGCTAGCCTCCGCAGCGTCGGACAGCCCGTGCTCATTGGTGGAACCATGGGCACTGCCAGCTACATCCTAGTAGGCGAGGAGGGCAACGAGCGGCTCTCCTTTGGCAGCTCCTGTCATGGGGCCGGGAGGGCCATGAGCCGTAGGCAGGCCCTTAAGCAATGGCGAGGCGATCAAGTCCTGTGGGAGCTGAAAGGGCAAGGCATCCTAGTGCGCAGCCCCTCTCTACGAGGCGTAGCCGAAGAAGCACCGGGCGCTTACAAGGCGGTAGAAGCGGTTGTCGAGGTCGCTGAGAAGGCCGGCTTATCCCGACGGGTAGCCCGGACCGAGCCATTGGTAGTGATTAAGGGTTGAGGAGGCAGACTCAATGGTGCCCCGAGTCATTTCTCCTTGACCCGGTCTTCGTAGGTGCCATCAGCAGGATTTACGCGGATAACATCTCCTGCCTCCACGAACTGCGGCACCATGACGGTCACTCCGGTCGCCACCTGCGCGGGTTTGTAGGAGGCATTGGCGGTTTGTCCTTTCACAACCGGTTCGGCTTCGACGACTTGCAGTTCGATAGCCTTGGGGAGCTCGATCCCGACGGGGCGATGGTTGTGGAAAAGCACTTCCATTTGAGTGTTGGGGAGCAGGAAATCGGTGGCGCCTTCTAGGATCTCTTCATCGATCGCTTCCTGATCAAAGGTCTCCTGGTCCATGAACACGTAGTTTGCTCCGTCGTGATACAGGTACTGCATCTTGCGGGGCTCCACCATTGCCTTTTCTACCTTGTCCTCCGAGCGGAATCGACGATTGGTCTTGGTGCCGTCCTCGAGGTTCTTCAACTCGGTCTGAACAAAGGCCCCTCCCTTGCCGGGCTTGGTATGCTCAGTTTTAAGAACACGCCATAGGCCCCCGTCAAGCTCCAAGATATTGCCTTTGCGAATTTGCAGTGCTTCGATCTTCATGATTTCCTTCTTCAGGCTTGGTAGGCTCGATTAATCCAAAGAGCCCAGAGGATAACGTAAGCCTTCAGCGAGAGTCTAAATGGACGGGTCGGGGGCCAATGGCTTGCTGCCTTATCCGGTCCGAGTCTCTGAAATTCTTTCTGATCGCCAATAAGGAGGCTTACCCATAATGCGCAATGCGGCTCACCCTGTTGAGATCCGGCCTCACACCCGATCCCGGGTCTTGGAGATTGAATGGGACGACGGCTCTATCTCGCAATTGACCTATGAGCATCTTCGGGTGGAGTGCCCTTGTGCCGATTGCAAGGGGCATGGGCCGGGTCAGGAAAAGACCATTACCGGCAAGGAAGCCATCGATATCCTCGACTTTCAGCCGGTGGGGAACTACGCTATTCAGCTTCATTTCGACGATGGCCACAATACCGGAATTTACACTTGGGATTACCTTCGCCGACTGGGCTCTAGCCACAACGGCTAAGATTCGACTGGCCTGCCAACTCCTTGATTCCCAACTTTTCCCAACGGGCTTGGGCCCTGCCCCGGGTCTAGCGAGCGGGGGGCGTTCCTTTTGATCCCGCTTTATGATGATAACCCCGTCTTCCGGACCCCCTACATCACCTGGGGGGTGATGGCCCTTTGTGTTGCCCTATTCCTATTCCAGCTCTCCTTGGATCAATATGAGTCCACTATTTGGATCTATCAATTGGGGGCCATTCCGGCTGTGATCGCCGGCAATGCCAAGATGGCCCCTGAGCTCGCCGGCCCCGTCCCCACTCTAGCGACATTGGCAACTAGCATGTTCCTGCATGGGGGGGTTGTCCATCTGGCCGGGAATCTTTTGTATCTCGGGATTTTTGGTAACAATGTGGAAGATGCCCTGGGGCATCGCCGCTTCCTCTTTTTTTATCTGGTATCGGGGATCCTCGCTTCCCTCTTCCACGTTTATACCGACCCGACCTCTGAGGTGCCCATGATCGGGGCCTCGGGGGCCATATCGGGGGTGCTCGGCGCCTACATGCTGCTCTATCCAAAGGCCCAGGTCGGTGTGCTCGTCCCAGTGGGATTCTTCCTAACCGTGATTCGACTGCCTGCTCTAGTGGTGCTCCTTTTGTGGTTCCTATTCCAGTTCATCTCCAATCTTTTCGCCGCCACCGCGGATGGAGGAGGTGTGGCCTGGGCTGCTCATATGGGCGGATTTCTAGCGGGGATAGTGCTCCTTCTGCTCCTTAAGCCGCGCAGGCTTCCGCTTTTTGGAAACGGACGCTAAGCTGCGAAGGGAACCATGGTAACCGGGGAAGCCCCTGATGGACTGATTCAGAACCTGCCTCCTCGTCCGGGCGTTTATCGGATGACGGATGCGGAGGATCAGGTGATCTATGTGGGAAAGGCCCGGGACATCCGCAGCCGCGTTCGCAACCATTTCCGGAATGCCGATGGCGATTCCAAGGAAAGGGTGCTGACCAATCAAGTCCGACATATCCATGTTACGCTAACCCATACTGAAACGGAGGCCCTGCTTCTCGAAAGCAACCTAATTAAGAATTATCGCCCCCGTTACAATGTCCTGTTACGGGACGATAAGAGCTATCCTTATATCTTCCTTTCCCGGGATCATCCCTATCCGAGGCTGGCTTTCCATCGGGGGCCCCAAAAGCAAAAGGGAAGGTACTTTGGTCCTTACCCATCGGCGAGCGCGGTTCGGGAAACGCTAAAGCTTATGCAAAAGCTCTTCCCTGTGCGGCAATGCGAGGATTCGTTCTTTGCAAATCGGACCCGTCCTTGCCTCCAGTTTCAGATTGAGCGCTGTAGCGGGCCTTGTACCGATAAGGTGGATTACACAAGCTATCAAGAGTTCGTCCATCAGGCTGAACTTTTCCTGGAAGGACGTAATGAGGAACTAACTCGTGAGCTAACCGAGCGGATGGAAGCCGCCTCCCAGGCAATGCGATTTGAGGAAGCGGCCCGCATCCGGGATCAGATCCGCTCGATTCGCCGTATCCAAGAGCACCAGCATGTCAGCGGAAGTGCCGGCGACCACGATGTCATTGCCGTTCGGAGCGGGGGAAGCCAGGCCTGCGTCCAGGTATTCTTTATTCGGGGGGGCAGGAACCTGGGCAACCGGGCCTTCTTCCCGACGCATCCCGAAGGGGCGCCCCCGGAAGCGATCTTGGAAGCGTTCTTGATCCAGTTCTACGATGACAAACCGGTGCCCCCCAATCTGGTCATCAACAGAGAAATCAAGCAGAGGAAGGCCTTGGAGAGCGCACTGAGCGAGCGCATGGGACGCAAGGTAACCATTACCCATCCTTGCCGCGGGGAGAAGCGGCAGTGGGTAGCTATGGCCGAGCGCAATGCGGATAATGCCCTAGAGCGTCGGGTGGCCGAAGCGACGGGGCTTAGGGCTCGGTACCTGGCTCTGACTGAAGCCTTGGGGTTGGATACCACCCCCGCTCGGGTCGAATGCTTCGATGTTTCCCATACCCGAGGGGAGGGAATGGTTGCCTCGTGTGTCGTGTTCGATGCTGAAGGGGCTCGGAAATCGGATTATCGGCGCTACAATATCCACGAGGTCGCGGCAGGGGACGATTATGGGGCCCTAGAGCACGCACTAACTCGTCGCTTCGGCAGGCTCAAACGGGAGGAGGCTTCCCTCCCGGATCTGGTTATCGTCGACGGTGGCCAGGGGCAGCTCCGCGTAGCCTCGAATGTCTTCGAGGAGCTTCAGATCATTGGGGTAGCCTTGCTGGCCATTGCCAAGGGACCTGAGCGGCGACCCGGTGAGGAGGATCTTTGGCAGCCCGGGCGGGACCGGCCGTTTCGCTTGGACAGTCACGCTCAGGCCCTACACCTCCTCCAGCAAATGCGAGATGAAGCCCACCGTTTCGCGGTCTCGAGTCACCGCACTCGGCGGGCCAAGGCCCGTCGGGAATCTCCTCTTGAGGCAATTCCCGGAATTGGTGGCAAGCGCAAAAAAGCGCTGCTCTACTATTTCGGTGGCCTCAAAGGGATCCGGAGCGCAGGCGTAGAGGACTTGGCTAAGGTGGAAGGCATTAGTCGAAGCCTTGCGGAGCGTATCTACGAGGCCTTTCATTCGGGAGGGTGAGGGTGGTTTGGAACGTTCCGAATATCCTTACCCTGGTCCGGATTGGAGCCATTCCGCTCCTTATGGTTCTTTTCTGGCTCCCCGGCTGGGCGGGTCATGTTGCGAGCACCACGGTCTTTGTCGTAGCTGCCGTTACGGACTGGGTGGATGGGTACTGGGCACGGCGCACTCAACAGACCAGCGCCTTTGGGGCTTTTCTCGATCCCGTAGCCGACAAATTAATGGTCGCTACGGCACTGGTTTTGCTGACCGCGGAAGCGCGCGCTCCGGCCATCCTTACGGTCATTATTATCGGTCGCGAGATCACCATATCCGCCTTGCGGGAGTGGATGGCTGAGCTGGGAAAGCGCACCGCGGTTGCGGTTTCTTGGATAGGGAAAGTCAAAACGGGCGCTCAGATGGTTGCCATCGCCCTCCTGTTGTTGCAAGGCCCCGTTTACGGTGTGGAGGCTGATTTCTGGGGTCTTGTTCTGCTAACTGTGGCAGCCGTATTGACCCTTTGGTCGATGGTGCTTTACCTAAGAGCGGCTTTGCCCTTGGTTTTTCAAGCGGAGCTTACGGAAGGCAAACCCTAATCCCGGAACCGAAGGCCTTGGCTTGATTGTCCATTCGGGGTCTGGGAGATGGGTTTCTAGCGGTTAAAAGGCCCACTGGTCAGTGGGTTACGTTTTTGCTTGGATTGTGCTATCCTAGAGAACAAGAATTTTGCTCTGTCCTATTGGCTTTCCTGGCTGGGTGGCAGAATGGCGATGCGACGGACTGCAAATCCGTTCCACGCGGGTTCGAATCCCGCCCCAGCCTCCATCCTTACGAAGACTCCTCCCCTCTCTTCGGCTAGGAATTGCCCTTCGAGGGCTTTTGCCTCTGCTCGGGTAGATCTCGGTCCAAGGCTGCGCTTAATGCGTTTCCCCTGGATGGAAACCGATACGACCCAAGCGACACCACGTTTCCCTTGCCGCTTAGTGATTGGGTGAACCCGATAACCTCGGTTCGAGCTCCCGAGCAACGGCCAATGCCGGGCCCGACGGCCGGCGTATCGGATCAGATCGGGGTCCAGATGCTCTCTTTGCGCCTGCTGCTTCGCCTGCCGCTTAGCTACCCACTGAGGTGGACCGCCACTCGCTGGTGATGGCCAGCTACAACACCGGGCTCGGCCATCCCCTCGATGCCTCCTCAGGCCCAGTGGATAGCCGACATGACCCGGCTCTACGCCCCGATCATCGCCGAGCTGCCCCGGCTGACCGGCGAGCACGCCCGGGAGACCCGGACCTACGTCGAGCGGATCCGGAGCTACTACACCCGGATGCTCACGGGCCCGTAGCTCGATCGGAATGGCCATCGTTCGGCCCGTCCTGCCCTTGGCGACAGGTTTCGCCTACGCGCTCAACGGCGTGTGAAACCTTGAAGGAAGGCAATAACGGCGACAACAACACAAAGACCGATAAGGACTTCAAAGAGCATTAGGTTGGTCCCACTTCGCTTTTCCCAATTCGAGTGCGCATGCGCCCATTGTGCGCCTAGCAAGGCAGTCGATGCACGTAGATTCAGGCGTGGCCCCGCTGTACAGGCCACGCATTGACGTTCAGGCCTTCCAAGTGAACTGTTCCGATAATCCCCGGCCATCGTGGAGAGTATTGCCACCATCTTGGCCGAGGTTGGGGCGAACTTCCCGTTGCTGTTACTCCGTCCACCCACTAGATTGGCCGTCTAGATTAGTCTGGGGAGGAGGGCCCATGAAAGAGGTCGGGGCGTACGAGGCCAAGACGAACTTGCCCGCCTTACTCCGGGCAGTGGAAAGGGGGAGCGGGTGATCATTACCCGTTCCGGGAAGCCCATAGCAGATCTGACTCCGCATGTTGAATCTTGGCCGGATCCGCATGCGGCCATCGCCCGGATTCGCGAGATGCGCCGCGGCGTCACCCTGGGCGAAGCGAGCCTGCTATTGCGGTTGCAGATTGAATGTTCCGGTTCCACTGTGGCTCATCGGTTTGCAAGCGCATGGGGAGCTGGTAGAAGGGTTATTGGATCGATCTCAGCACTGAGGTAGATCTTCCTAATGAGTGATGCGCAAAAGGCCCTGGCATTGGCCTTGCTGATAACCGGGGGCTGGCTATTGTATCTGCTGACCCCCATCCTGATGCCCTTCTTGACCGCCGCACTCTTGGCCTATTTGGGGGATCCGGTTGTCGATCGCATCGAAGCCCTCAAAGTCCCCCGAGGGGCAGCCGTAGGCGTAGTCTTTTTGGGCCTGTTCCTCCTTGTTGGAGGCTTGCTATTCCTTCTCATTCCTTTGATGGATAGCCAGATCCGTATCCTGACCACCCAATTCCCAGAGTACATCGATCGCGTTCAGCAAATCATGATGCCTTGGCTTCGGGAAGAATTGGGGCTGCCTTCGGACGGCTCGGCTCTGGAGGCCCTAAAAGAATCGGTCCGCACCCACTGGCAACAAGCTGGAAGCCTCGCCACTACACTGGTAAGCCGCATTTCGCAATCGGGCCTAGCCCTGCTCGGATGGTTGGCCAATCTGGTGCTGATCCCGGTCGTGACCTATTACCTCCTGCGGGATTGGGATTGGCTGCTCGAAGAGATCCGAGGGCTACTCCCTCGCTCCCAAGAAGAAACTGTGGTCCAGCTTGCGCAGGAATCCAACGAGGTTTTGGCCGGCTTCCTCCGGGGACAGCTCATGGTTATGCTCGCCCTGGGGGGAATTTACGCCACGGGGCTATGGCTGGTGGGCCTGGATCTGGCCTTCCTGATCGGCGGGGTAGCGGGCTTGGTCAATTTTGTCCCTTACCTTGGGTTTATCCTGGGCCTGCTCTTGGCCGAGATCGCCATGGCGGTTCAGACCGGCCAGCCCCTGGCCCTGGTCATGGTCTTCGCGGTGTTTATGGTGGGCCAGGTCCTAGAAGGGACCATCCTGACGCCTCTGCTGGTGGGGGATCGTATTGGCCTGCATCCGGTGGTGGTGATCTTCGCTGTCTTGGCGGGAGGGCAGCTCTTCGGCTTCGTTGGGATCCTGCTGGCGCTGCCCACGGCAGCGGTGCTGGCCGTATTCGTCCGTCACGCCCATCAGCGCTATCTCGATAGCCATTTTTACCGCTCGGAGGAGGGGAATGTCCCTCCTGATCAGGGGGGCACGCAATGAGCTCCGGGGGCACTTTCTATATCGGAGTAGATGTCGGGACGGGCGGTGTTCGGGTGTGTGCCTTGGACGATGGGGGAGAGCTGCTTGCCCAGGCGCGTCGAGATCTTTCGCCTCCCACGCATGTGCGATCCCAC
>CAYVMM010000027.1:0-13318 GCA_964452535.1 uncultured Gammaproteobacteria bacterium
CTTCCACCTCGCGATCGCCGGTCCCTCCCCGGGCACGGAGGGCCTCCAGCTCTTCGCTCAGATGGGGATCGGAACTGTCCAATCGGCGGCATGGCATGATTCGCCTCCCCTTCGGCGACCTAGCCCACAGGCGCTTCAGCTGCGACGGCCTCGGCCATTTGATCAATCAGTTGGGAGATCCGGGAATGCTTGAGCTTCAGGGCCGCCTTATTGACCACCAAGCGGCTTGAAATGGGGCATAGGGTCTCCAGTTCCACGAGTCCATTCTCCTCTAAGGTCCGCCCAGTACTCACAAGGTCCACGATGCGGTCAGCCAATCCGACGAGGGGAGCCAGCTCCATGGACCCGTAGAGCTTGACAATCTGAGGCTGAACTCCCTTCTCAGCAAGGAACCGACCGGTGATCCGGGGATATTTAGTAGCGATGCGGACTCCCTTCCAGCTACTGGAATGGCCTTCGACGACGAGTGCTTGCGGCTTAGCTACCACCAACCGACACTGACCGATCCCTAGATCCACCGGCTCATAGAGATCGACCTCCTGCTCTAAAAGGATATCCCGACCTGCAACACCCAGGTCCGCGGCCCCGAACTCCACATAGGTGGGGACATCGATCGCTCGCACGATGATCAATTTCACCCCCGGCTGGTTGCTAGCTACTACCAAGCGCCGGGACGCCTCTAGATCATCCACCGGCTCGATCCCAATTCGCCCTAGTAGGCGCAGGCTCTCTTCTAGGATACGCCCCTTGGACAGGGCAATGGTCAGCTGGTTATCCCTCACCGGGCCCCTGATCCCTTTTCCCTATTCAAAGCCGAGCTGCCAGCACCTTGGCAATCTTTCACCACTGCCCCTCCCTCATCGCTGCCCGTTCCTTAGTTAAGGGACACGCAGGTTTTACCAGGGTGCGGCGGCTCGGTAACGGGGGATCCGCTCCGGGGGACCCCGCCCTCCGGGCACCCCCACAGTCGCTCCTCATCCGTTACCGGACCAGTTCCCCATGACTTGATTGAGGTTCTCCTTAATATCACGGTTCCTAAGCCGGAATTCGCCGGACATCGGCGCCTAGAAGGGCAAGCTTCTCCTCGAGACGCTCGTAGCCTCGATCGATATGATAGATCCGCTCCACGGACGATTCGCCTTCGGCCACTAGGCCAGCTAGGACCAAGCTCGCCGAGGCGCGGAGATCCGTTGCCATCACAGGGGCGCCCGTTAGCTTGACCACACCACGCACAATGGCTGTATTACCAGAGACCTCGATCTCTGCTCCCATGCGCTGCAGCTCTTGGACGTGCATGAAACGGTTTCCAAAAACGGTATCGGTCACGGTCGCACCGCCTTCGGCGAGGGCATCCAAGACCATTAATTGGGCCTGCATATCTGTGGGCAGGCCGGGATAAGGCTGAGTCCGAAGGTTGACGGACCTCGGCCGTCTAGCCATCTGCACCCGAATCCAATCGTTGCCAACCGTAAGCTCGACTCCCATCTCGCGGAGCTTCTCTATCACCGCCTCCATGTGAGCAGGGCAGACATTACGTAGGGTAACATCTCCCCGGGTCAAGGCCGCTGCTGCCATGTAGGTGCCAGCCTCGATCCGATCGGGCAGGATGCGGTGCTCCACCCCCCACAGGTGGGAGACGCCTTCGATCATGAGCTCATCCGTGCCAATGCCCGAAATCCGAGCCCCCATTCGGTTCAAACATTCGGCCAGATTAGCGACCTCCGGCTCCCGGGCGGCATTCTCCAGTACCGTCGTCCCCTTGGCGAGGGTAGCCGCCATCATGAGGTTCTCGGTCCCGGTCACCGAGGCCTGATCAAAGAAGAACCGCTCCCCCCGCAAGCAGGGGGCCTGCGCCTTGATATAGCCCTCCTCTACCTGGATCTCGGCCCCCATGGCCTCCAACCCCTTGAGGTGGAGATTGACGGGGCGTGTCCCGATCGCACAGCCTCCCGGCAGGCTGACTTCCGCTTCCCCATAGCGCGCGAGAAGCGGACCAAGGACCAGGATGGAAGCGCGCATGGTCTTGACCAGCTCATAGGGGGCCCATACGGAGCGAATGGCGGTGGCATCCACTTCGATCGTCATGCGCTCACCGACAACGATGCGCGCCCCCAACCGCCCTAACAGCTCGAGGATCGTGGTCACATCTCGCAGGTGAGGAACGTTTTTGAAGTGCATCGGCTTATCAGCAAGGAGGGAAGCCACGAGCAGCGGCAAAGCGGCGTTCTTCGCCCCACTGACCGTCATCTCCCCCTCCAACCGGTTGCCCCCTCGAAGGATCAGCTTGTCCACACTCCCTCTCGCTTTGACGTGCAGCTTGATCTTGCATCGAGAAGAGGGCGCTGATTACATCACACCATAACAAGAGTAACTAGAGTCACCCGCTCTAAAGCGAGATAACAAAGGAGGGGGAAACCGGGGAAGGAGGGGACCGATTCCGGCGTTAGCCCTTGACTACTTCCTCAAGCTCACCGTTTTGGTACATCTCCAGCATCAGATCGCTACCTCCGAGGAACTCTCCCTCCACATAGAGCTGAGGGATTGTTGGCCAATCGGCGTATTCCTTGATGCCTTCCCGAATCCGATTGTCTTCCAGGACATTCACATCCCGGAAGTCCACATCCAGATTCCGCAGGATCTGGACCGCACGACCCGAGAAGCCGCATTGGGGAAAATCCTTGGTCCCCTTCATAAACAACACGACCCGATTGCCGTTGACGGTTTCCTCGATCTCCTGGGAGACGGTTGCATCCATGACTTCCGACACCTCCTTCCGGAACTTCGATTAGCTCGGATTGTTCGCTGCGACCTTGCTCTGGTACTGCTCCGGCGTAAAGGTCTGAACCTCCAGGGCGTGGAGCTCACCTCTGAGCTTATCACCCAGAGCTGAGTAGACTCTCCGATGCTGTTTGACTCTGGGTAGATCCTCGAATTCCGGGGCTACCACGAGCACGCCGAAGCGATCGCCCTGACCTTGGACATGGACCTGGGCATTGGGTAGCTCGGCCTGAATTCGAGCCTTCACCGTTTCTGCATCCATGGCTTGTTTTCCTTAATCCTTAAGCCCGATTGCTGGTTGCCATCCTAACCCAAGAGCCCCTGTCCAGGGAAAGCGTACAAGCTCTCCTTTCGCTAGCTCACGGGCCATGTAGGGGGTAAATAAGAAGTACTCCCATTCCCATTGACAACCTCCCCATGATCTTTTATTTAAGACTATCATTCTCATTTCCAATAGCCACCCAGAGGCTCACCCAGAAGGAATTACCTCATGCGCGGATACGTCACCCTCCTATCCAGCTTGGCCCTTTCCGCAATGATCGGACCCTTCGCTCATGCCCAGGAGGACAACAACACAAAACAGCGCATCGAGGAGCTAGAGAAGAAGGTTGACATCCTCTCCGAAGAAGTCGAGGGAGAACGCCGTGAGGCCTTGATTTCAGAAGAATACGAATACGAGCCAAGCCGCCGCCTTGGTCCAGCGGGATCCAAGATCTATACCCGTAAGGCTCCGGGGGTCACGATTGCCGGGTACGGACAGGGGTTCTTCAACTTCTCGGATGAACAGACCGACAAGGGCAACCTTCTGCGGCAGATTGTCTACGTCGGCCACCGATTCAATGACTGGATTGTCTTCAACTCTGAGATCGAGTTCGAGACCAAAGCGGAGGTTGAAGGCGAGACCCGGGGCCAGAGCGCGGACCCAATACCGAGCCCAGAGGGGGAAGAGGGGGAGATCGAGCGCGAGTTCGAAGCCGCCGTGGAGTTCGCCTACCTCGACTTCCTCCTCGACCGGCGGGCCAATATTCGGGCCGGTTTGGTCTTGCTGCCGCTCGGCTTTATCAACGAGGTTCACGAGCCACCTACCTTCTTCGGCAACCGGCGTCCCCCCGTGGAGACCGAGATCATCCCCTCAACCACCCGGGAAAACGGCGTTGGGCTCTATGGGAGCTTCTTCCCCGGAACTCCGGCTAACATAGAATACACCCTCTACGCGGTGAACAGCTTTGACGCGCGCGGGCTGAGCTCGTCCGGATTGAACGGCGTCCGGCAAAATGGGGCAGCCCTCGCAGAGGACTTTGCAATAACCGGCTCACTGGAGTGGCACCCCTTACTTGGGCTCACCTTAGCCAGCGACTTCTGGACGGGGAATATGGCCCAAGGCAGTGGCTTCGGAGGGAAAAATGTCAGGATGACCCTTTATGACCTACGGGCCCAGTATCAATACAGGGGGCTTCGCCTACGCGCCCTCTTCAGCCAGGCCCACATCGATGACATTAACGCGGTCAACCGAGAGTTGCAGGAGGGGAATGAAACGCTGGATGCCATTGGCGACAAGATGAATGGCTGGTATGTGGAGGCAGCCTACAACATCATGCCATGGATCGCTAACCTCCCTAAGCAGCAGCTATCCCCCTGGTTCCGTTTCAGCAGCCTGGATACCCAAAAGGATGTACCAACCAATATTACCAATGCCCCGAATTTTACCACCAACTCGACCAACGAGCGCCAAGTCATCGCGACCGGTTTAGACTACAAGCCGATCCCGAATGTGGCCATCAAAGCCGACTACCGCAACTTCAACTTTGAGGGTCAAGCAGATGACGAAAACCAATTCCTTGTTGGGATGGGATACCAATTCTAAAGGAGCTGCTTCCCAGGCTAGAAGCCTGAACGATCAATCATCAGCCAGCGTCAGGGGCTAATCGGAGAAAACGACCTTGTTACAGCGCATACGCATGCCCTCCTT
This sequence comes from uncultured Gammaproteobacteria bacterium, assembly GCA_964452535.1. GTDB lineage: Bacteria > Pseudomonadota > Gammaproteobacteria > Thiohalorhabdales > Thiohalorhabdaceae > Thiohalorhabdus. The sequence continues at coordinate 4,748 of CAYVMM010000027.1, forward strand.
CATAGCGGTATTGGCGCCTTGGATCGCCATCATGACTACGCTACTGGTCCTATCCCTGGTACCCAGCACTTCGACCAAGGCGCTAACAACCAAGAAGGAAGCGCTGGAGATGGCTTTCCCCAAGGGCCAAGTAAACAAGGAGATCCTGTACTTCTCCGAGGCCGAGCGCAGACAGATAGAAGAGTTAGCCCAGGTCAAGATGGACAGCGGTCTCTTCACTGTCTATCGAGGCTACCGAGGAAACCGCCCGGTCGGCTATGCCTTTATCGATACTCGGATTATCCGCTCCAAGCCAGCGACCTTCCTGGTAGTTCTGAGCCCTGGCGGCAAAATCCGAAAAAGCCGCATCCTAGCTTGGGAGGAACCGCCCGAGTACCACCCATCAGAACGCTGGCTTGCCCAATTCGAAGGCCATGGTCTCGAGCCTCATGTACGGCTGGGTGGTGAGATTCAAGCCATGAGCGGGGCCTCGCTGAGCTCCCAAACGCTCACCAACGGCATCCGTCGAGTGCTAGCCATCTATCAGGTCAAGCTAGCAAGGGATTGATTATGCGCTTCGCGGTAACCGGAGAACAGCGCCGGAACCCCTTCTTGCGGACCGTTATCTACCTGTTCCTGGCGTATATCCTTCTGCACTGGGTCTCCAACGGGGCCATGTTCTTCCTCGATATGGACCTCACCTACGACTCAGTTGTCCACTACTATCTCGGCAACCCGGCGGAGTTCCGGAAACCCCGGAGCTACGCGGGGATGCTGGAGGTGGCCCACTTTCATCTGTTTGCCATGGGCATATTGGTCCTCACTCTGGTCCACCTCATGCTCTTCGCTCCGGTCAGGGAGCGCACCAAGCGCTTCGGGATCTGGCTCCCCTTTGGCTTCGCCGTTGCTAACGAAGGGGCGGGCTGGTTAGTGCGCTTTGTGGCACCCGGGTTTGCCTACTTCAAGATCGCCACCTTCTTGGCGCTGGAACTTAGCCTGCTCTGGGTCATGAGCGTCACCGTTTGGGGCCTGATCGCCCACGGGAGCAGACGAATCCCAAGCCACGGAGCCGACTCATCCAGAGAGTCCCGCAGTCAACCGGCAAGCGGGGAGATACAGGCCTTGAGTGATTAGGCGCGCGTCTTGAAGCCTGTGTACAGTATCCACAGTGCCGCGGCCGATAGCAGCACCAAGAAGGCCAGGACGAAAGCCAAGCTGTAGACCATGGCGACATCGGAATGGCCGATAAAGCCCGCTCGGAAACCATCGATCATGTAGAAGAAAGGGTTCAGATGGGAGAGGCCCCGCCAGAAATGGGGGAGATCATGGATGGAGTAGAAGACTCCGGAGAGGAAAGATAGGGGCATCACGAAAAAATTCGTAAACGCGGCAATCTGGTCGAACTTCTCCGCCCAAATCCCGGCGATCAAGCCGAATGCCCCCATAACGGAGCTGGCTAGGAAGGCAAACAAGAAGACCGCCCCCAGATGCACCAGGCCCAGTTCCACGAAGAACAGCGAGACCAAATAGACACTGATTCCTACTAACATGCCACGCAGAGCCGCTGCCAGAACGAACGCGAGGAAGAATTCCAAGCTTGAGATGGGGGGCAGGAGGATAAAGATGAGGTTGCCGCTAATCTTGGACTGGATGAGGCTGGAAGAGCTGTTAGCGAACGCATTCTGGATAATGGCCATCATCATCAATCCGGGCACCAGGAACTCGGTGTAGCTCACCCCCGGATAGACGCTCACCCGATCCTCCAGGGCATAGCTGAAGATCAGCAGGTACAGCAAGGTGGTAACCATGGGCGAGAACACGGTTTGCACCCCCACTTTCCAAAAGCGTTTAACCTCCTTTTTGAGCAGGGTATAGAACCCCACGGCATTGAACTCCATTAGGCCTTCTCCTCTGGAGCAAGGGCCTCGCCGGTAATTGCGAGGAAGATATCTTCCAGGGTCGGGGTGTGCGTCTCTAGATCGGTGACGACTACCCCCGCCTCCTGCAGCCGGTTCAGCAGCTCCATGGGATTGTGCTCGTCCCGATCAAACTGTAATCGGATCTGTCTGCCCCAACGTTCCAGGAGAAACGGATCCAAGCTTTCCGGCAATTCCACCTCGGGATTCGCTATCGTGACCAGCAAGGAGCGCCGAGTATCCCGTTCGAGCAAGGCCACCTTGGTATCTAAGGCTTGGACGCGGCCCTTGTGGATCACGGCGATGCGATCGCAGAGCGCTTCCGCCTCCTCCAGATAATGGGTCGTCAGAACGACGGTCATGCCCTCCCGGTTGAGCCGCTGGGCGAAGCGCCACAAGCCCTGGCGCAGCTCCACATCAACCCCTGCGGTGGGCTCGTCGAGGATAGCGATAGGAGGCCGATGGGCGAGGGCCTGGGCAATCAAGACGCGGCGCTTCATCCCCCCGGAAAGCTGGCGCATGTTGGAATCGCGCTTGTCATCCAAATCCAATGCCTGGAGCAGCTCCTGGATCCAGGCCTCGTTCCCCCAGACCCCGAAATACCCCGCCTGATTCCGGACCATTTCTTCCACGGTGAAGAAGGGGTCGTAGACGAGCTCCTGGGGAACCACGCCGATGCAGCGACGGGCTTGGCGATAGTCCCGGCCGGTATCGTAACCTAGGATCTGGACTCGGCCCGCGGTAGGATGGACGAGTCCGCCGATGGTGTTGATCAGGGTCGACTTGCCGGCCCCATTGGGACCGAGCAGGCCGAAGAACTCCCCTTGGCGGATCTCGAGATCGATCCCCTTGAGGGCCCAAACCCCACCAAATCGCTTTTTGATTCCTTGGATGCTGATTGCCGTCCGGCTCATACCGGCGTTTTCTTCCTGCAAGGGCACTCCAGGCACCGATACTGCGGTTTTCTAGGAAAGGAAAGCAGTGCAGCCCAATGTGGTCCAAGGGGTAAACGGACCGGTTTGCGACTTCGCCACAAGCCCCTAAGCTGGCCGCTCCCATAGCCTTCCCACGGCTATTAAGGGGAATACCAATTTAAGTCACCAGCGCCGGCCCGATAACGGCCCCCCCGGAGCGGATCCCCCGTTACCGGGGCGCAGTCCCATGCCAAAACGTTCGTTTCCCTTAGAAAGTATTGACAAATTCGACTCTTCACTGTGAGTAACTGGCTGATAATGCAAGAGAACCAATTGAACAGGATGACCTTGGTCGATTTCAGAATTATTATTTAACTTCAACCAGTTATACTATTTGCCAACACCTTCTTAGTATCAATGAAGGAGTAAGCGATGGCTCACACCGTGTACTGCGTTAAGCTCGATAAGGAGGCGGAAGGCCTGGATCGCCCGCCTTTCCCGAACGAGCTGGGCCAGCGCATCTATCACCACATCTCTAAGGAAGCCTGGCGGATGTGGCTCAATCATCAGACTTTGCTAGTCAATGAGATGCGTCTGAACTTGATGGACCCCGAGGCCCAGCAATTCCTAATGCAGCAGATGGAGGCCTTCTTCTTCGGAGAGGGCGCCGACACGCCGGAGGGCTATGTTCCCCCAGCGGAAGGCCACTAGTCTTGGCCTCCTTCAACCTCCACCCAATCTCGCGGTTGGAGATAGTGCTCCACCAGCTCGGCTTCCGGCGTGCCCGCTTCTGGCCGCCAGTCATACCGCCAAATGGCCTGCGGTGGCATGGACATGAGGATGCTTTCGGTCCTTCCCCCGCTTTGCAGACCGAACAGGGTGCCTCGATCATAGACTAGGTTGAACTCCACATAACGCCCACGCCGGAGGAGCTGCCATTGACGCTCCCGATGGCCATAGGGCATATGGCAACGCCGTTGGACCAGGGGAACATAGCTTGCCAAGAAGGCATTGCCCACCGCTTGCGCAAAGCCAAAGGTCTGCTCCCAGCCTTCGGACAAATCATCGAAGAAGATCCCCCCCACACCGCGGCTCTCTTCTCGGTGGCGGATGCGGAAGTACTCGTCGCACCAGGCCTTGAAGCGGGGATAGTAGCTCGAATCGAAGGCATCGCAAGCGGCCTTCTGGGTGCGGTGGAAGTGACGGGCATCCTCAGCGAACCCATAGTAGGGGGTAAGATCGGCGCCCCCACCGAACCACCAAGCGGCGCCCGCATCGAAGAACCGAACATTCATATGCACAGTGGGGACATAGGGATTCCAGGGATGCAGGACGAGGGAGACCCCGGTAGCGCGGAAGGCCCTGCCAGCCAGCTCGGGGCGGCGGCTGGTGGCCGATTCCGGAAGCCGCTCCCCTTGGACAGCAGAAAAGTTGACTCCCCCACGCTCGAACAAGGCCCCTTCTTCCAGGATGCGGGTCCGACCTCCCCCTCCCTCGGGCCGGTTCCATGTATCCTCCCGGAAGGTGCCTTCCCCATCGAGCTCCGCGAGGGCAGCCCCAATCCGATCCTGGAGATCGCGCATATAGTCCTCAACCGCGACCACACGGTCCGAGGCCTGAGTGCTCAAGGTTACCTCCTCCACTAAGCAAAATCAGGAAGGAACGCTCGCCTCATGCACAGCCGACAGTGGCCGTCTACAATAGGGCCTTTACACCACGGCCACAACCAAACCGCTCCGGCGTTGGAGTCCAGTTAAGGAGCCGACTGCCCTATGGCCGAAAACGATCGCCCATCTGCAGCCGAATGGGCCCGCCGCTCCGAAGAGGATCTAGCCAGTCTAACCGATGACCTGCGCTTTGTGGTGGAGGAGATCCTAGAGCCCCTCATGCAGGCGCAGAGCGAGCGGCAATGGGATGAAGATGCTCGGGCCATTTACGAGGCGGCGGGCCGATTAGCCCGGGCAAGCAATATCGCCGCCGAAGTCGGGGGCATTTGGGAATTCCTACAAGGGGAGATCCAACGCGGGGCGGAGCAGAGCTCCGAAGGCAACCGGACCCACTGAACCCCTTACCGAAGGCAGCGGTGGATGGGACCCAAGAGACCGGTCCCCCGGAACCGACTAGAAGCTAGAAGAAGCCCCCCTCCAGGGGGGTAGAGGCCGAGCCGTAGAGCCGCTTCGCCATGCGCCCGGCTAGGAAGGCACTTCGGCCCGCTTCAACTGCCAATCGCATGGCCCGGGCCATCTGCAAGGGATCCCGAGCTTCGGCAACGGCGGTGTTCAGAAGAACCCCGTCGCATCCCAGCTCCATGGCAACAGCCACATCCGAGGCGGTTCCGACCCCCGCATCCACCAGGATGGGGACATTGGCCTGCTCCAGGATCAGGGCCAAGTTGTGCTTGTTCTGGATGCCGAGCCCGGAGCCGATGGGGGCAGCCAGGGGCATCACGGCAGTGCACCCCATTTCCTCGAAGCGCCGGCAGGCTACCGGATCGTCCATGGTGTAGACCATGACCTGGAATCCCTCCTGGATCAGGGTCTCCGCTGCCTTGGCGGTTTCCCAGAGATCCGGATAAAGGGTCCGCTCATCGCCCAGAACCTCAAGCTTCACCAGCTCCCATCCTCCTAGCTCGCGCGCCAGGCGGCAGGTCCGAACCGCATCTTCGGCGGTGTAGCACCCCGCCGTATTGGGCAAGATGGTGTACTCCCGAGGGTCCAGATAATCGAGGAGGTTGGGCTCCTCGGGGTCCTGGCCAAGGTTAGCCCGGCGCACCGCTACCGTGATCATCTCGGCCCCACTAGCCGCTACGGCCGCCCGGGTTTGCTCCAGATCGGCGTACTTACCCGTTCCCACCAACAATCGGGATTGGAGCACCCGATCGCCGACCACGAGTCGATCGTTTGCCTGCATCATGATCCGCTCATTTGAAGGAAGGGAATGCCGGGATCCAGCCCGAGGGGCCATTCATCCGCCGCCAATGGCGCGCACCACCTCGATTCGATCTTCCTCAGCTAAGACTCGCTCTCCATAAGCACCGCGGGGGATCACTTCACGATTCACCTCCACCGCAACCCCTTGGGGCTCCACACCCAGCATTTCCACGAGCTCCCGCAGGGTTTGCCCCTCCGGGACTTCTTGCGGTGTACCGTTAACCCAAACCTGCATGGACTACCTCCATAGAGGAAGCCTCCAAGATACCAGATCAGTCGAGCTTCCTTCAGGTCCCTACCCCCTTCCCCGGTGTGATAGGGTTGGCTTCCACTTTTTCAATCCTTGTCGCGCCCCATGCATGCCTTCGCTCGTAACCTCTTGGCGTGGTATGAGCACCAAGGGCGGTACCTGCCCTGGCGTGGTCTAACCGATCCCTACCCCATCTGGCTCTCTGAGATCATGCTCCAGCAGACCCAGGTGGCAACCGTCCAACCCTACTACCATCGCTTCTTAGAACGCTTCCCTGATCTCAAGGCCCTAGCGGAAGCCAGCCAGGACGAGGTCCTGGCGCTATGGGCTGGGCTTGGCTACTACACTCGCGCCCGTAACCTACACGCAGCTGCCCGTCGGATCCAAGAGGGGCATGGAGGCGTCTTCCCTCGAAGCTACGAAGAGGTGGTGGCCCTTCCCGGCATCGGGCCTTCCACCGCTGGAGCGATCTTATCGCTGGCCTTTAACCAGACCCACCCCATCCTCGACGGCAATGTTAAACGGGTGCTAAGCCGTCTCGACGCCATTCGCGAGCCCCCGGGGAAGGCAGCAACGGAACGCCGCCTCTGGCAGCGGGCCCGGGAGCTGACCCCCCAAGAGCGGCCGCGGGACTATAATCAAGCCCTTATGGATTTAGGCGCCACTGTCTGCACTCGGGCCAATCCGAGCTGCTCTCAGTGTCCAGTGCAGCATCATTGCCGAGCCTATGCCGAAGGCGCTGTCCGGGAGCTTCCCATTCGTCCGAACCGCAAAAGCAAGCCGGTGCGCGCCGCCTGGCTTGCCCTAGTGGAATCCCGATCCGGTTTCCTCCTGGAACGTCGCCCCCCCACCGGTTTTTGGGGCGGACTTTGGTGTCCGCCCCTAGTAGAGCGTTCCGAGGGGGATCCCAGAGAGGTTGAAACGGCCTTGAGCCGACGCCTGGGCGGCCATTTCCGGGCCCGGTTTCAGGAGGAGCCTTTCCGCCACACCTTTTCCCATTTTTATCTGGCCCTGTATCCCTTGCGTCTGTCGTGGTGGCACTCGGGGGTCGCCGAGGCTGACCTCATCTGGGCGGCCTCTGAGGATCGGGCTCGGCTCGGACTGCCGGCGGCGGTAACGCCCTTATTGAAGTACCCGCCTTGACTTGGAGCCCCATTCGCGTTGGAATCCTATTGTCTCGTCCGTTGGGGGCCAGAGGGCTCATGGCGGCCCTCTGAGGAGACTAGCCGCCCGGGTAGCTCAGTCGGTAGAGCAGCGGCCTGAAAAGTCGCGTGTCGGTGGTTCAAATCCGCCCCCGGGCACCACAAAAATCAACAAGCCAACGCTTCCCTCGCTTGTTCTCGGGGCAAGCCTTTTCAAGCGACTGAGCCAACCCACTTTACCCCGAGCCTGCCGGCTCCATTCAAGCGCCTGCCTGGCCATTCGGCTCGCCGGGCGCCTCCTGTGGCGTTCATGCCGTTCATGCTTAAGCCTCAACAGGTCCCAAAGCTCACTACCGAAGCGTTCCGTTCCCGCTTGCCAGCTTCGCAAGGCAGTGTCTAACCTGGCCCTCAAGTCAATCGTCATGACCTAGACGGTTAGATCCGACGCCATCCTGAATCACCCCCTCACAGGAAGTGACATGGCCAATTTCAAGCATTTTCTCGCCGCGGGGATCCTTTGGACCCTCATCAGCTTGGCGATTGGCTGGTGGGGCTTGAGCCTGACCGATGACGGAGGAATCTGGTCGGTGCTCGGCTGGTTGATCGCGCTCGTTGCTTTGGGCTTTGTCATCCTCTCGCTCATCCTGATGGGCCGGACGGTCTTTTCCTATCGGCAAGGAATGCGCTGGATGAAAGAGGATCCCGAAGGGTTTGCCAAAGCGCAACAAGCGCACGAGGCCGCCGTGCAGCAGCTCGTGCAACGGAGCTTGGCCATCGTCTCCGAGGACGAGTTCGCACGGCGAACGGAGGAAAGCCAACCGAGCCAAACGGACCTGTCCGCTTACGAAGGATGCCGATTCCTCTGTGCCTGTGGCAAGCAGCATCTCTTCTATAGCAACCAGATTGCTGTACTACGCGAGCTCCCAGGGATGCGCTTGGTCTTTGCTTGCCCGGATTCTGAGGGAGTCACCTGCGTAAGGGCGGGCGGCATGCTCTGGGCCAAAGGCTTTGAATCATTATTCGGCGCTCGAGCCGTACCCGATTGGTCATGACGCTCAGCATTCGGGGATTGCCTAGGTGGCTCATCGGAAGCGCCTCCCCTCGCTTCACCGCGATTAAGCCCTGCCTTTATCTACCGAATAAATCGATGTTTTTTGTTCTGCCTAAATTGTAAGCCAGACTGCCGAGAGCCTTGTAACACAAGGCGCCAACGGCTCTGCTAAGCAGTTTTCCACAAACTTTTCCACAGCTCCTGTGGGAAAATTCCCCATGCCTCTGATTCATCGGTAAACTCGGCTTACGGATCTCTCTTCTTGCACGGCCTTCGAGGGGTCCCCTGTTATCCAGCTAGCGACCAATAGCTCCATTTTGCCCCAACAGGGGAAACGATCAGGCCTTCCAGGTGGTACGGGCAGCGGGCAAAAGGCGCAGTAAGCCTAC
>CAYVMM010000028.1:0-13316 GCA_964452535.1 uncultured Gammaproteobacteria bacterium
ATGTAGGATTTGGCCAGCGGCCAGGCTTTGCCGGCCCCATTGGGCGGTTGGACTCCACAACCAGGGGCGGGAAAGCTGGCAGCAACCAGTAGCAGCCACCAGCAGCCACCAGCAGCCACCAAATCCAGGGTCCGGTGGGTAGCCGGTGATGGCCGGAGCACTCGGGCCGACCCCGGTAGAGAAAGCGTGCTAGGAGGAGCAAGGTGGCCACTGCCTCTGCCGTAAGAAGGAGACCGAAGGCCTCACCGTTTATTAGGCTTAGGTCGTTCCCTACCTTCTTGAGCCCCCACTTGACTGCCGCGCCCGAGGTGCCAGCGGCTCCGGCCAGGGAGAGGACCGGTAGAGCGAGGCCGATCCCGGCCAAAAGCCGAGCAAATCCCCCTGATACCCCCCTGCCACCACCCCTGTGCCTAGTAATAGCGCTCCCTTGATGAGTCCCTGGTGTGGGACGTAGGCCAAAGCGACGAGGTGCAATTGGGGGCATGCTTCGGGTACCCGCAGGCCGACCCCTACTATTGCGGCCATCCATCCCATCTGACTGATACTGGAATAGGCGAGGATGGTCTTGGGATCTCCTTGGGTGACCCCGGCCAGGACGCCTAAAAGGGCTCCTGCCAGCCCCAGCCCGATAAGCATTGTGCCCTAGTCGGGTGCAGGCGCTTGATCCAGAGGCAGGAAGCGCATCCAGCCGAGCAGGCCCGCTTTGATCATCTTCCGCTGAGCACTGCACTCGCCGGGGCTGGGGCAGCCGAGCGGGCAAGGGGAAGCCAGAAGTGTAGAGGCACCAATCCCGCCTTGAATCCCAGACCCGCTATCATCGCCCCCATTGCCCAATCCGGTGGTGTTTCAGGGCTCCCTGTGACCACCGCGACCAGGCCGCTGAAGGCCAGGAGCTCGCCAGCAATGGTGGCGCCGAGATAGACATTACCCGCTCGCCGTGCCCAGGGGGTGCTGACATGCAGGATCATTCCGTAGGAGGAAAGGCCCATCAAGGCAAAAAGCTAAGAACGGAGTGGGATCCGGGGTAAGGATAAGACCGAAATTGCCGAGCATCGTAATCAAATGAAAGCCAGCGAATTGGGCTCTACCCGTGTCCGAACGCAAGTACCCGGCAGTGAAGCCTCCAACGACCAGCTAGAGTATGGCAGCGGTCAGCAGGAAAACCCGTCCGGTCCTGTCCAGGAGCAAGCGGGCGCCGGTCAAGAACCAGGGCCATCCCACCGTGCTTCCCAGAGGGGCCATCAAGGCAGCCAATAGGGCGGGTAGGGCAAAGAGGGGAAGAAGGGTAACCGTTAGCCGAGGATGTATGGCCAATAGGCCTAGGCCCCCTAGGGGAGCCGTCACCGACAGGGCTAGGAGTAGTTCCGGTCAGGGGACGGTGGGCGAGATCAGGGTTGCCATTCCGTGTGCTCATCGACTAGACGATCCCCGGTGGGCTCGACTGGTCTCCGAATGTCCGGGCCAGTGTGGCAGCTCGTCATCGTTTTGTAACGCTCCCGCAATACCCTTTTCATTTCCCTATCCTATTTTCCTGTCAATTGAGAGCAACAGGGTATTGCCATTCGCGGTTGGACGCCTTGGATTCCCATTCAAAACCGTTTGGAGGTTATTCGATGGGGGCAAACCGGTGGTTGTTCGCGCCCTTTTTGATAGCGACGATGAATGTTGGATCCACTGCTGCCCTTGCAAAGAATCAGCCGGATGGGGAAGAGCTCGGAGCGGAAAAGCAAGAGGAGACAGAAGAACAGGCGAAAGAGGCAAAACAGCGTGGAGAAGCGCTTTCGGTCAACGTGAAATACGATAGGCCAGGGGTTATCATTTCCACCGAGGATGGCAACTGGAAGACACGGCTCCGGTGGCGCCTCCAGAGCCGGTACAGCTATCCGACCAACTCAAACCCTCGGACCTTCCAGGATTTTAAAGGTATTGACGCGAACCCCGAAAGCTCCTTCGAGCTCCGCCGGGCCCGGATGAAGATCGGGGGCCACGGCTACAGGCCCTGGCTCAACTATTACTTTGAGGTCGACTTGCAGCCCGGCCGCGATTTCAATGATTCGCCGGCCGATGCCTCGACTCGGTTGCTCACATGGCGGACCGAGCTGGAGAAATACAAGGCCTTGAGCCTGCGGGTAGGCCAATGGAAGATCCATTTTAACCGCGAACGTGTGGATTCTTCCGGCGAACAACAATTCGTTGAGCGGTCAATTGTCAACCGAATCTTCACCATCGATCGCCAGGCCGGTGCCCAGCTCTACGGCCATCTGTTCCCAGGAACCCTTGCCGATATGCGCTACTGGGCCGGTGTGTACACAGGCCTAGGGCGCGGGGTGGAAGTCAATGATGATGACAATATGATGTATTCGGCGCGACTCCAGTGGAACTTTTTGGGGCGTAATCTCGGTGATCCGGTATTCTCTCAGAGTGATGTCAGCTTTCATGAGAAGCCAGCAGGGAGTATTGCCGGTGCGATCTCCACGAACATTGGCCCCTGTACGCGCTGGTCCTCCAGCGGGTGCGGTAGCTTGGACGGGTTCTCTCTAGGGGAGCCCAGCCAGTTTCGCATCGATCAGTGGGTCGAGGAGTTCGCCTTCAAGTATCGAGGCCTGTCGATCCAGCACGAATTCCATTGGAAGCAGATCGAAGATAGGGAAAATGATATTGAGAGGGACATGAGGGGGAGCTACGCCCAGATCGGTTACTTCCCCCATTACTTGATTCCGGTAGTGCCCAAGCCCTTGGAGGTTGCTTTTCGGTATGCGTTCGTGGATGAGAACACCTCCCGCGATAACGATGAGCGTCAGGAATTTACGGGAGCGCTCAACTGGTTCTTTGCCGGCCACAACAATAAGCTAACGCTTGACTTCTCCCGCCTCACCCTCGGGAGGAACGCATCGTCTGTACCGACCCAATTGCGGCCATTAGGTGAGCATCAAACCGAGCATCGGGCCAGATTACAATGGGATGTGACCTTCTAGGATCAAATGGGGAGAATGGGGTTCCTTAAACGTTTTTCCTAGAGCCGGTTTTAACCTTGTCCTCGGTTCTCAACAATCTCCTTGGGCTGGCGGGGGATCGGGTTAAAATCTTTCCGAAATACTCAAGGGGACGAACCTTTTGCCATGGGGCTCCGGCCCGGTAACAGGTGATCCGCTCCAGGTGGCCCCGCCCTTCGGGCACTTCCCATATTTGCTCTCCACCCTTTACGGGGTCGGTTCCGGTGGCTAGGATAATTTTCCCTTTAATAGGCCTTAATACAACGGGATCGGCAGCTATCTAAGATAACATGGTTAGGCTTGTCTCGTTCCTATGAACCAGCCGCTTCCACTGCGCAAGGTAATCTCCGGGGGGCAAACGGGAGTGGACCGGGCTGCCTTGGACACAGCTCGGGAGGTGGGACTGGCCCTCGGGGGGTGGTGTCCCCGCGGGCGTCGAGCTGAGGATGGTGTTCTCCATCCGGCGTATCCCCTAACCGAGACCCCGGATTTCGATTACGAGCAGCGTACGGCTTGGAATGTGCGTGCTGCCGAGGCTACCCTTGTCCTGTGCTGGGGGCCGTTAGAGGGGGGCACCGCCCTGACCGTGGACTGCTTGGATGCCGAGCAGCGTCCCTACCTTGTGGTTTCGCTTGACCGGGGCCCGGACCCTGGCCCCGTACGGGCCTGGCTCCAGGAGGGGGGGTTCCAAACCCTGAATGTGGCGGGTCCGCGCGCTAGCAAGGCCCCCCAGGCCTATGCTGCGGCCCGGGATTTCCTGTGGCGTGTTCTGGTCGGGGAAAGGAAACCGGCATGACAGGTTTCCGGATCGGAATTGACTTGGGGGGGACCAAGACCGAGCTCCGCGCCTTCGATAAAATGGGACAGGAATGCCTGCGGAAGCGGATGGTAAGCCCTCGCGGGGACTACGCCGCCACTGTGGCTCACCTGCATGAGCTAGTGGAGCGCGCCGAGGCCGAGATGGAGCAGCAGGCCTCGGTCGGCGTGGCCATTCCGGGAGCGATCTCTCCAGCCACGGACCGGATCAAGAACGCCAATTCCACCTGGCTGAATGGCCGAGCCCTCCATCGTGACTTGGAGGGATGTCTGGAGCGGTTCGTCCGTGTGGCCAACGATGCCAACTGTTTTGCCCTCTCAGAGGCCCTCGATGGAGCGGGGGCCGGGGAAACCGTCGTCTTTGGGGTAATCATAGGTACGGGGACAGGTGCCGGTATTGCCATTGATGGTCAGGTGCTTACCGGCGTCAATGCCATCGCTGGCGAGTGGGGGCACAATCCTCTTCCCTGGCCAACGCGCGAAGAGCTTCCCGGTCCACCGTGCTATTGCGGGCGCCGGGGTTGCATTGAGACTTTCCTTTCCGGACCGGGGCTCGCGGCGGAACACTGGCGGCGCACCGGTGAGGATATGGCGCCTGAGGCCATCGTTTCGGGAGCAGAGGAGGGCATCCCCGCTTGTGCAGCTAGCCTGCGTCGTTATGAGCACCGCCTAGCTCGGGCCTTGGCCCATGTGATCAATGTCCTTGATCCGGGGGTCATTGTGCTAGGGGGAGGTATGGGTCGTATTCCCGAGCTCTATCAACGGGTGCCTACGCTCTGGGATCCGTTTGTCTTCTCGGATCGGGTGGCGACTCGACTCGCTCCTCCAGCCCATGGTGATGCCAGCGGGGCCCGCGGCGCTGCCTGGCTATGGCCTGTTGAGGCCGAATAGGCTGTCAGACGGTTTTTGATTGCCTTACCTCGGCGCGGGGAATTTGCGAAAATCGGCTCTTGGCCTGCTCAATTCATGGACTCCGTACTTAGCTTGGGCCGTTCTTCCCAAGGGAGCCCCTCCCATGTTTGGCGCCACCAAGACCGTCCATCTGGAAGGCCCCTTTACCCTATACCGGGGAGGGATCCTGCCCGAGGTCACCTTAGCCTATGAGACTTGGGGAGAGCTCTCTCCGAAGCGGGATAATGTTATTCTGTTGTTCACGGGGATGTCCCCGAGCGCCCACGCTGCCTCGTCCCTAGAGGACCCCTCGCGGGGTTGGTGGGAGTTCATGATTGGCCCCGGTCGGGCCATCGATACCAGCCGTTTCTTTGTCATCTGCTTTAACAATCTGGGGAGCTGCTTCGGCTCCACTGGTCCTGCCTCATGCAACCCTGAGACGGGAAACCCCTATCGTCTTGATTTTCCAGAGCTATCGGTGGAGGACATTGCTCGAAGCCAACGCGAAGCCCTGCGCAAATTGGGCATCGAGCGGGTGCATGCCGCTGTGGGCCCCTCGCTGGGGGGGATGACTGCTCTGGCCTTTGCTGTCTTGTACCCCGGCGATGTGGCAGAGCTCGTGATAATCTCGGCGGCTCTTCGTGCCACGCCCTTTGCCATCGCCATACGGTCTTTGCAGCGGGATTGCATCAAGACCGATCCGGCGTGGCAGGGAGGCTCCTATCCCGAGGGCCACCAGCCCGAAGAGGGGATGCGTCTGGCACGCAAGTTGGGGTTGATGTCTTATCGCTCTCCGGAGGAGTGGCTTCAGCGCTTTGGTCGGGAGCGGGTGGCATGGCTGGATGAGCCCGGCCGGGAGCCTTTCGATGTCGAATTCCAGGTAGAGTCCTATCTGGAGGCCAATGCCCGCAAATTCATCAAGGTCTACGATGCTGACAGTTATCTCTATCTCTCGCGGGCAACTGACCTATTTGATCTGGGGGATCACGCCGATGACGGTGGCGGACCAGCCTCGGCCCTAACCAAAGTCCAGGCCCGTCGGATCCTCATTTTGGGGGTGCGCACCGACTATCTTTTCCCGCTCTGGCAGCAAGAGGAGATCGCCCATGGGCTAAGGGCTGTCGATCTTGCTGCGCACTTCATGCCCTTGGATTCCATCCAAGGGCACGACGCCTTTCTCGTTGATAAGGCCCGCTTTATCCCTGTAGTGGGGGAGTTCTTTGCGGAGCCCGGGACGTAAAGGTAAGGGGATACCATTGTTCTCAGCTTGGGAAGCTAGCGCCCCCAGCGCCAAAGACGAAGCAGCCAGGCTAAGCGCCAGGATGAGTTTCCCTGGCTACGACCTGGTCGCCGAGGATCTAGGGGATCGCCTTCACCCGGATTCGACGAGATGCCGCGGGCAGCGGCTACGGCCGCCGAGAGATGGCTGTAGCGATCTGATGGCCCTTGCTTTGTCTCGGGCATGGAGGCCTCCTCGGTCTCCGAGGTTGCAAACGGGCTGTGTGTGCCTGATCCGGCCATGGGGATTAGCCGTCTGGTCACGATTGGTGTCTAGAGCCTCCTCTATGGATACCTCGTCCCTCAAGCTTGAGCAAGACCGGTTAGAGGAATCGGATCGCCGATTCAACTGGGTGTCGCGAGACCCGAAAGGTCCTCGGGAGCTCTTCCTAGAGGCTAAGAAGGGATAGCTTTCCATTCGCTAGGCCTTAATGGTTGGGATAACTTCGACAAGGATCCCTTGCCCAGATTGCAGGTCTTTGACGGATGGATTGCCATGGGATGATGCCTTATGGAGGCTTCGCCTATAACCGGGCGCTTGCTATTAGCCGGCCGTTGAAACCCCTTTTCAACGGCCGGCTTTCACCGCTGAAAGCGGTGAAAAGGGAAAAGCCTTTTCCTGGAAAACCAGGAAAAGCAATAGGTTGCCTGTTTTTCTAGACAAGCGGAGCCGGCCGGCTCCGCTTTTACTAGGGTGATGAAAAGGGTTGTTCATCGCCCTGGTAGGGGGAGTTAGGAGGCCGGGTGCCCGCCGGGCCCTTGCTGTTCTGCAGTCTGCTCACCTGGCCAAGGGAGCATGCATGAGACGGACCATTGAATTGGCTACCTGCGCCCGGGAGGAATTGCTGGATATTACCCCTCAGGTGGAGAACGTGGTGCGGGATTGCGGGATCGAGGAGGGGCTGGTCTCGGTCTATGTACAGGGGGCAACGGCGGGGATTCTCGTCCAAGAAAATTGGGACAACAGTGTGCCAAAGGACATGGTCCATCTGCTGCAGCAGATGGTTCCGTGGGGGGTATGGGAGCATGACCAGCAAGACGGCAATGGTGATGCCCATCTTAAGTCCGGTTTGATAGGGCCTTCCGAGACCGTACCGTTGATCGGGGGGCGGTTGGGGCTGTCCACTTGGCAGGGATTATTCCTGTGCGAGTTCGACGGTCCCCGAAGACGCCGGAAGGTGGTTTGCACCCTTTTGGCCGATCGGATGCCTTAGCGGATTAGTTCTAAGCCCGTTCTGAATCCGGGGCAACTCGTTTCAGGGCTTCGAGGATGACCTCTACCCCTGCCCCGGGAAGGGGGGCATTCTCGGAGATGTAACGCCGCCAAGCTTTAGCTCCGGGAACACCCTGGAAAAGGCCCAGAAGGTGGCGGGCCATGCTCTGTAGCCGAGTACCGCGGTTGAGCTCTCGCTCCATATAGGCCATGTATCGGTTTACTACTTCCCGTCGAGTCCGGTTTTCGGAACTGCCGTATAGGAAACGGTGCTCGGCTTCCGCTAGCAGCCAGGGGTGCTCGTAAGCGGCCCGCCCGAGCATCACCCCGTCCACATAAGGCAGCTGATTGGCAATATCTGCCAGCGTGGTGAGACCGCCATTGGTGAGGATTTGATGATCTGGAAATTCCCCTTTGAGGGTATGCACTAGATCGTGGCGGAGGGGTGGTTTCTCCCGGTTCTCCTTGGCTGACAGGCCTTGAAGCCAGGCCTTACGAGCATGAACGATGAAGGTCCTGCAACCGGCTTCGCTCACTTGGCCGACAAAATCTCGCAGGGCGGGGTAGTCCGCCTGATGATCAATGCCAATGCGATGTTTGACGGTAACGGGAATGGCAACGACCTCCCGCATGGCAGTAACGCAGGCTGCCACCGTCGCCGGCTCGCCCATCAGACAAGCGCCGAAGCGCCCGTTTCGGACGCGCTTCGACGGGCAGCCCACATTGATGTTGATCTCGTCGTAGCCCCACTTCTCGCCCAAGCGGGCGCAGGCAGCCATCTCGCTAGGGTCACAGCCACCCAGTTGGAGGGCGACTGGGTGCTCTGCCCCGTTAAAGGTGAGATGGCGCTCGACATCCCCATGGAGAAGGGCACCGGTAGTGACCATCTCCGTGTATAGTAGAGCCCGAGGGGCTAATAGCCGCAATAGATAACGACAATGACGATCGGTGCGGTCCATCATTGGAGCGACGGAGAGGGTTCGATCCACCATTGAGCAACCTTTTGTCGTCAAAAAGGTGGGTTCTCTGATAAACAGATAGATTGGGCTTCCTACGGCTTCCGCAGTCGGATCGCCCCTCCCGAATTGATGGCTAGTTTATCATCCCGGCTCTGGGGCTGAGAGTGCCTTGCTTATCAAGGAGCACATCGGTCAAATCAGCGGAACCGGTCCGGTAACGGAGGATTCGCTCCGGGGGCCCGCCCTTCGGGCACCCCATACTCGCCCCTCACCCGTTACCGGGCTACCGCACCATGGCAAAATGTTTGTCCCCTCCCCGCATCCATGGTCGCCTAAGCTCAGATGCGGAGATAGGCCCTTTTCCAGGGGTACCGCGGGCTTAGCTCGGGTAAGAAGGTTCGATTGTCTAGCGAAAGGACGGTTCACGGTTCTTCCGAGGGCAGCGCTGTGATCGATTCTAAGGCCCTGAGCCCGCGGCTGCAGGCCTGGCTGGAATGTGGATACGAGTTCCATCACGGTGGCCATCGGCTCTTCTTCCGGTCCGAGGGCCAAGGTCCTCCCTTGCTCCTGTTGCACGGTTATCCGACGGCTAGCTGGGGCTGGCACAAGATGTGGCCCTGGTTGACCGAAGCTTTCCATGTTGTGGCACCGGACCTGCTCGGTTCGGGGTTCTCCGACAAGCCCTTAGAGGGGCCTTATACCATCGAGCACTTGGCTGATGGCGTGGAAGCCCTGCTGACCCATCTCGGGATCCGGGCTCCGCATGTGCTGGCCCATGCCTATGGGGTTACCACAGCTCAGGAGCTGCTGGCTCGTTACTTGGAGGGGAGTGGGAGGCTGCGCCTGCGCTCGGTCTGCTTTGTGAATGGGGGGGTTCTTCCTGAAGGGACCCGACCCACGCTCACCCAGAAGCTGCTGCTTACCCCCCTTGGCGACCGGATCTGCCGCCGTTTCCCGCAGCCCTATGTGGCGTTCCGGCGGCAGTTGGCTCGCAATTTTGGGCCGGGGACCCAGCCTTCTGAAACGGAGATGTGGGAGCTGTGGCAAGTGCTCAGCTACAAGGACGGTCACAAGGTCGCGGCACGGGTGCTAGGCTACCTCAAGCAGCGCCGCAGCCAGCGTGAGCGCTGGGTGGGGGCCCTCAAGCAGGCCGAGCTCCCGCTTCAGTTGATCAATGGGGCGGCCGACCCGATCTCTGGCAAGGCGGTACCTCAGCTATGGCGGGAGCATATCTGCCATGGGAGGCTAGTGGCGCTTGACCCTGCCATTGGTCATTATCCACCTCTGGAGGCCCCGGCAGCGACTTTCCGGGCATTGCTTGCCTTCCATCAGGCCTGGTGGCGGACGGAGCTCGGCTAAGCCAGATTAAGAGGCAAGCCCTCGCTGGGCCTGGAGCCCTTGCCAAGCCACCAAGGCGGGCAAGCCAAGGACCAGCTCGCGGACCCGTTTGCATAAAGAGACGGCAAAGCCGCTCTCGCCGGGCAAACCCACAGCCAGAGCAAGGAGAGTAAAGCCCGCCTCTTGGGCGCCCAGCCCAGCAGGGATGAGGAAAGAGCCCGCACGCACTGCCATACCTAGGCTCTCGAGGATCAAGACATCCGTCCAGTTAAAGGAGTGTCCGAGGAAATGAAGGGCTAGGGCAGTTTCTCCCATCAAGAGCAGGCGGAATCCCATGCGATAGCTGGCTGCAATCCAAAAACGACCGCGCCGGTCATAGATTGCCCGCACTTTGGCGTCGATCTGGTCTGCCTCTGCCTGCAGCTGGGCTTGGCGAGCGGCACGGACTAGACGCTCGGCCATGCCGGCGAGTAAAGCGAACAAGCCGCGATGCTGTAGGCGATAGAAGGCCCAGGTTCCAACCCCGAGAAGGACGATCACCATGGCGATTCCGCCAAAGGCCCCCCTGGTCGCATGAAGCGCTAGGAAAGCAACCAAGCCGACTACTGCAAATGCTGCCTGGGTTCCCACTTGCAAGGTCTTGTCGACCACTGCTGCTGCTAGTAGCTCCGGTGCCCGTCCGATGCGCCGGATCAGCAGGTGGGCCTTGATGAAATCGCCTCCTACTTGCGCCAGGGGGAGCAGCCAGTTGGCCGCCAGAGCTAACCAGCTTGTTAGATAGGCGGGAAGTGTCCCCACCCGTATCTCCCGGGTCAGGAGCCAGCGCCAGGAAAGGGCCGCTAGGGCGAGAGGGAGGAGATAGAACACAGGCAAGCCGAGCACCCCCCAGCCAGCGTGCCTCACTGCCGTTGTTACATTGCTCCAGCCTTGCCAGGCCACGAGCACAGTTAGCAGGGCCACCCCTCCCAGAAGGGCTACCGCAGTCGCTCGCTTCATCTAGTGCTCGCTCCTGGTTTGGGGTTCCTGGCAAGAAGGCGCCCCCGGTCATCGAGGGCGCTTCTAGCGGGTAGGGGGATCCTCAGATTTCGGGGTATAGGGTGCCGCCTTGTTTGCGGAATTCTTCGGCCTTCTCCCTCATGCCCGCATGCAGGGCGTGTTCTGGATCGTCTAGGCCGTGCTTCCGGGCGTATTCCTGGACCTCTTGAGTAATCTGCATAGAGCAGAAATGCGGTCCACACATGGAGCAGAAATGGGCAACCTTGGCCGATTCCTGCGGAAGGGTCTCGTCGTGGAAGGCCCGCGCCTTGTCCGGATCCAGGCCGAGGTTGAACTGGTCTTCCCAGCGAAACTCGAAGCGTGCCTTGGATAGGGCATTGTCTCGAATCTGGGCACCGGGGAAGCCCTTGGCGAGATCAGCGGCGTGGGCAGCGATCTTATAGGTGACAATGCCCTCGCGGACATCGTGCTTATTGGGCAAGCCCAAATGCTCCTTGGGGGTGACATAGCACAGCATAGCCGTGCCGTGCCAGCCAATGTTGGCTGCCCCGATTCCCGAGGTGATGTGATCGTAACCTGGGGCGATGTCGGTGGTCAGTGGCCCCAGGGTATAGAAGGGAGCCTCATGGCAGGCTTCGAGCTCGGCCTCCATGTTCTCCTGGATGCGTTGTAGGGGAACATGGCCGGGTCCTTCGATCATGACCTGGCAATCGTGCTCCCAGGCGATTCGAGTGAGCTCGCCGAGGGTGCGCAGTTCGGCCATCTGGGCCTCATCGTTGGCATCGAATACCGAACCGGGTCGCAACCCGTCGCCCAAGGAAAAGGCTACATCATAGGTGGCCATGATCTCGCAGATTTCGTGGAACCGAGTGTAGAGGAAGGACTCCTCGTGATGGGCTAGACACCACTTGGCCATAATAGAGCCACCTCGGGAGACGATGCCCGTCTTGCGGGCTGCAGTCAGGGGTACGAACGGGAGGCGCACCCCGGCGTGGATGGTAAAGTAATCCACGCCCTGTTCGGCTTGCTCGATGAGCGTATCCCGGAAGAGCTCCCAGGTCAGCTCCTCGGCCTTGCCGCCGACCTTTTCCAAGGCCTGATAAAGGGGAACTGTGCCAATAGGAACCGGCGCATTACGCAGGATCCACTCACGGGTCTCGTGGATGTGCTTGCCAGTGGACAGGTCCATGACCGTATCCGCTCCCCAATGAGTGGCCCAGACCATCTTTTCCACTTCCTCCTCGATGGAAGAGGTAACCGCCGAGTTGCCCAGGTTAGCGTTGACCTTTACCCGGAAATTGCGCCCAATGGCCATAGGCTCGGCCTCTGGATGGTTGATGTTGGCCGGGATAATTGCCCGTCCAGCCGCCACCTCTTGGCGCACGAGCTCGGGGGTGAAGACCTCGGGAAGCTCGGCACCCTGGGGCTGACCAGGGTGCTGAGTCAGCAAACCGGCGGCCTCGTAGGCCTCCCGCATTTCGTCAAGGCGGTTGTTCTCCCGGATGGCCACAAATTCCATCTCTGGGGTAATGAGCCCCTGTCGGGCGTAGTGCATCTGAGTAACATTGGCCTTCGCCTTGGCACGTTGAGGGGCACGGATGTGGTCAAAGCGCAGATGTTCAGTGGCTGGATCGCCGCGGCGCTCGGCCCCAAAGGCCGAGCTTGGCCCATCTAGCTGCTCAGTGTCGCCGCGCTCACGAATCCATTGAGATCGGACCTCGGGCAGTCCCTCCTGGGGATTAATGACCGTGTTCGGATCCGTGTAGGGGCCCGAGGTATCGTAGATGGTAATCGCTGGATTCTCCTCGGAACCGAGCTGGGCCGGCGTTGGGGACTGTTCGATCTCCCGCATAGGAACCCGAAGGTCCGGCCGACTGCCGGTCACGAAGATCTTGCGGCTGCTAGGAAAGGGGTGACAGAGAGTCTTGGTCGCCTCTCCTATCCGATCACTTGCGGTCTTTGCGGTCATGGCCTAGCTCCTCCCCGGGCTGCGCCGGAGCTCGCTTGCTATCTTGGAAGAAGGCTCGGGGTAGAGCAGGGAGGGACTGATTAGAGAAAAGGGCAAAAGCGGACAGACCCTTGCTCCGGTCTCAAACGCCACCTTGCCCCCACTCTCCCTGCGCCGGTATGACCCGGTTCAGGTTCTAAGGGTCGTCCCGTTCTCCTGGGACCTCTCAGCCGTCACTCCGGCTCCCCCGAGTGAGTGGGATTATGGTGCCTACTCAGGCCTAGTACTGGCAAGCGGTTTTGTTCGGGAACTTGGGCTGGCCAAGCGGGGTCATAGAGACCCTTTGCCCTGTGCTCAATCGGGGACCTCCCCTACTTTCTCCCTGGAAGGCCTCCCCTGTCCCTGTTCGGATCCAAGGAGTGGCCATGGAGTATCTGCCGGTTTTTCTGAATGTCTCCGGCCGCAGCGCCCTCGTGGTAGGCGGTGGCAAGGTGGCGGGACGTAAGGTAGAGCTTTTGCAACGGGCCGGCCTCATAGTTTGTGTGGTTGCGCCGAGTCTCGGAGAGGCCCTTGCCAGTACCATCCAAGAGGGCTCCGTTGAGCATCACGCCGAGCGCTTTCATGCCGATCACCTGGAGAGCATGGCTGTGGCTGTTGCGGCTACGGGTGATCGGGCTCTGAACGGAGATGTAGCCAAGGCTGCTAAGGAGCGAGGAATACCGGTGAATGTGGTGGATGACCCTGAGCTGTCTACCTTCATCGTGCCGGCGGTTATTGATCGCTCGCCGTTAGTGATCGCTCTGGGTACGAGTGGCCGAGCGCCAGTGCTGGCGCGACTTCTGCGAGCCAAGCTGGAGGCCTTCATCCCGGCCGCCTATGGACGC
>CAYVMM010000029.1:0-12517 GCA_964452535.1 uncultured Gammaproteobacteria bacterium
ACCGCGTCCCGAGGATGCCGAGCTGGAGGCCTTCGAGCCTGCCGAGGCGGCGCCATCGCCGGAGCGCACCCCATTAGAAACCGGCGAGGCGGATTGGATCATCAACCGTGATCTGGCCCGGGACGAGTCCACTTTGCATGTCATTGAGGACCAGGGCCGGGTGCGCCTGGAGGAGCTGGGTTTGGAGGTGGGACGCGCCGGTGAGGAATGGTACCGGGTTCGGGGGGATGATTTTACCTCCGCTAATGGCGAGACCGTTCATCACCGCTCTCTCCGTCGCGGCAACTGGTCTGTGGCCACCGAAAGCCGCACTCTCGTGTGGTGTGACCGAAAGCACTTCTATATCCATGCTAGCTTAGATGCCTATGAGAACGAACGGCGTCTACTCGCCCAGACCTGGGAGGAGACCGTGCCCCGATGTTACCTGTGAATACGCGATTAATACTGTTTTCTCATTTTGGCCCAAAGCGGTAGCAGGCGCTAATAAGCGGGCTCCTGTTCCTTTCGGTACCTCCTTACTCGCTTCTCACCTATTAGCGGGGCCGGTTCCAGTGACTTGATTGGTGCTCCCCTTAATAGCATGGGCTTTTAGTCCGCCGCATCCGTTGTCAGCGATGTCCGATTTGTGTCCGTGGCCGGGAAGGGCGCATCCTTCCTGGGGTCCTTGCGGAGGAGGCTGTATTGGAAGTATTGACCCTTCCCTCCTGGTTGGTCTGGGTCGTTGTCACTGTGGTGCTGGTCCTAGTGGATCTTATCCTTGTCGGTACACAGTTCATCCTGATGGCTACTGGATTGGCGGCCCTCCTGGGTGGGGCCTTGGCAGCCTTCGGGGTGGGATTGGCTGGCCAGTTGTGGGGCTTTGTCCTGGGAACCGCAGTTCTGGTGCCGACCATGACTCGCCTGCTTCGGACGCGGTTTGCGCGGCGGGAGCCCGCTCCAAGGGATCCGGGCTGGGAGCGGGGAGCGCGCGTGAGTGTCGTGGTCCGGGGGGATCGGTTAGTAGCTAAACTCAAAAGCGATTATTACCCGGTCCGGCTGATCAGCGGGGGCAAGCCCCGGGAGGGCGAGACCCTAATCGTGGATCGAATGGAGGGCATCACCCTTATCGCTTATCGGCCCGAAGCGGATTGATCATTTTATCTACTACCCAAAAGGGGGAATCATGTTGGATATTAGCTTGATCGCTGCCGTCGTTATCGGCGTGGGTCTAATCGCTTTTTTCGCCAAGGGACTGTTCATTGTTCAGCAGAGTGAGTCGGTGGTGGTGGAGCGGCTTGGCAGCTACAATCGTATCCTCGGCCCCGGCATCAACTTCCTGATCCCAGTCCTGGAGCGTGCCCGCCCCATCAAGATCCGACGTTACGAGAGCACCGGTATTGGCTCTAAGGAGCTTCAGGAGCGGGTGGTGGAGGAGACCAAGATCGACACCCGCGAGACCGTCCTTAACTTTCCTGCTCAACCCGTTGTCACCAATGATAATGTCTCGATCCAGATCGATGGGGCGCTGTACTTCCAGATCCACTCCCCTAAGGACGCGGTCTATGAGGTCGAGAATCTCATCCAAGCCATTGAGGTCTTGGCCAAGACCACCCTACGCGCCGTAGTGGGAGCCCGCGAGTTGGACACCCTCTTTTCCTCACGGGACGAGATCAACAACGAGCTGGCCTCGGTGATGGATGAGGCGGGTAATAAGTGGGGGGTGAAGGTCAACCGCGTCGAGATCCAGGACATCAGTCTTCCAGAAGAGGTGGAGGACGCCATGCGTCAACAGATGACAGCGGAGCGCAAGCGCCGAGCCACCGTGACCGAGGCTAACGGTTACAAGGAAGCTCAGGTTCGGCAGGCTGAAGGCGATCGAGATGCGGCTATTGCTCGGGCGGAAGGTGAGCGCAAGGCAATTGATCAGCTACTAGCGGCCGGGCAGGAAACGGGAGCGGAGCTGGAACCTCGATCACTGATTGCCTATTTGATTGCCCAGGAATACATCAAGAAGCTGCCGGAGATCGCCCAGGACGGCGAGCGGGTGCTGGTGCCCTATGAGGCCACTGGCTTGATGGGTAGCATCGAGTCCATCCAGCATCTTTTCCCGGGGTTGACTGATCGGGCGGGCTCGGGGTCGAGGAGCTTTTAACTTGGCCGCGGGGCGGTTCCGGTGACTTGATGATGTTCCCTCTTTAGTAGGTACCGAGAATGCCCCTTGCAGGGGATTGCAATGGGGCTATAGCCCATTTGAGAGGGGGGTCGTCTGGGGAAGAGTCGTGACCGAAGAATCCTTGCCTGTGGGGAAATTGCCTCCTGAGCTGTTAGCTCAGATCCTAGGCCGCTTTTCCTGCTCCGATCCCCAGGTTTTGGTAGGACCAGGACCGGGGCTGGACTGCGCCGTTGTTAACTTCGGGGGAGATCGGCTGCTTGTCCTTAAATCCGATCCCATCACCTTCGCTACCGACGAGCTGGGCGAATATCTGGTTCGGATAAACACCAACGATATTGCGACCACCGGGGCGGTGCCCCGGTGGATGCTGGTCACATTGCTTCTTCCAGAGCATAGGACCTCCGCTAGCAGGGCCGAAGCCCTAATGGGAGCGATTCACCAAGCGTGCCAGAAGAGCGAGATTGCTCTAGTGGGGGGACATACTGAGATCACCCATGGGCTCGAGCGACCGATCGCGGTGGGGGCGCTGGTCGGGGAGGTCGAGCAGCAGCGGCTGGTTACCCCTAAGGGGGCAAGCCCTGGAGATCGGCTTCTCCTAACCAAAGGGGTTCCCATTGAGGGCACGGCTATCCTTGCCCATGAGCAGGCCGATTCCTTGCATGACCGTCTGTCGCAAGAGGAGCTGAAACGGGCGCGAGGCTTTCTAGCCGATCCGGGCCTCGATGTCTTGCGCGACGCCCAAGTCGCTATGGGCAGCGGCCGAGTAACGGCCATGCATGATCCCACCGAAGGGGGGCTCGTGGAGGCATTGTGGGAGCTGGCAGAGGCAAGCGGGCGGACCCTTGTCGTTGATCCGGAAGCGGTTCCCGTGCCTGAGCTTTCCCGCCGAATCTGCGCAATCCTGGACCTCAATCCCCTAGCCACCATCGCCTCGGGGGCCTTATTGCTCACCGTCAATGCTCTGGATGCCGAGGCAGTGTGCTCAGCCTTGCGTGAGGCAGGGCTGTCAGCGGTTTTAATCGGAGAAGTGGGTGAGGCTTTGGCAGTGGTCCGAGAGCCGGACTATCGGGGAGGTGCCCGTTGGGTTCGCCCTGAGCGAGATGAGATCGCTCGCCTTTTCGAGGGCTAATCCGAGGAATCAGAGGCTTGTTTAGTACGACAGCTGCAGTAAGGTTGAGTAGAATCGAATCTCCCGTTACCGGGTCGGTGTCTCATGGCAAAATGCTTGTTCGTCTTAGTAAATGCGACTGTCGTATTAAGAGGTGGGTCGGTCTGTGCTTCGACCTAGAAGCTCCGCTTCGAATCCGAAGGTCCGTAGGTTGGGCATCCGCATCGGGTACAGGCGGCCCTCAAGGTGGTCGCATTCGTGCTGCACGATACGAGCATGGAAACCTTCCACCGTGCGATCGAGGGGCTTGCCCTCAGGGGTAAAGCCCGTATAGCGGATCCGAAGGAAACGAGGCACCATCCCCCGCATGCCCGGAATGCTAAGACAGCCCTCCCACATTGCCTCGCTGGCTTCGGAAAGCGCTTTCCAGCTCGGATTGATTAAGGCGGTCGGGGGGACCGATTCGGCCTCCGGGTAGCGGGGGTTGGCATCCACGGCAAAGACTGCAATGCATAGTCCCACCCCGATCTGAGGGCCGGCAAGGCCAACTCCATCATAAGCCTCCATAGTCTCCCACATGTCGCCTATTAGCCGGTGCAAAGAAGCCGTGTTGAACTCGGTAACCGGTTCAGCGGCTTGCAGGAGCCGGGAGTCGCCCATCCGGAGTACTTGCCTGACGGTCATTCCTAACCTTTCTCCAGGGAAGAAGGCCCTTTTCCTCGAGGTAGGTGCCGAGCAAAGGCCCTTGACCGGTTACATACCCATACCGGCAATCCAGTCCGCGATGGCCTTGAGTTGTTTATCCTTGCCCTGGGCCTGAGGTTGGGGCGGCATGGGGGCTCCCCCGGTTGTTTCAGACCACTGCCCGGAAGCGCCGTCGTTGACAGCCATTTTTATTCGCTCAAGGATCTGATCCGAGTCGTGATCGTAGCGCTTCGCCACGGCCTGGAAGGACGGACCGATGACTTGCATGTCGGGGGCGTGACAGGCGCTGCAGCCAAGGCTTTGAGCGGCCTTCTTCCCGGACATGCCTTGCTCCGCCATTTCGGCTTCCGAGCGGGCTGCTGCCGATTCCTTGGGTTTCTCAGCAGTCTCCGCTTCTTTTGCCGGGGCAGGGGCCTCTGCCTCTTCGGGTTTCTTGGGCATAGCCTCCGGTTCCTTGGCGGTCTCCGCCTCCGTTGCGGGAGCCGGGGATTCAGCCTCTTCGGGTTTCTTGGGCATGGCCTCCGGTTCCTTGGCGGTCTCCGCTTGGTCTGACCGGGTTGCTTCCTGCTGTGCGGGCTCGTTGCAGCCCACGAGGGCTAAGGCCCCCAAGGCTGCCAAGAGAGTAAAGGTTGGCCGTTGAGCTTGCATCGGTGCTCCTTTCTCGCAAATGGTCGGTGGGTTTCTACCCAACCGATGGTTGATCCTTTGTCTATTCCGCCAGAAAACCCCCCATAGGGCAACGGGAGCGGGAGGAACCCTCCGGCTGTCCGAGCTCGAAGGGGTTGGCCCTCTATGCCAATCAGGGTGAGGCCTTATAGGCTCAGTTTCCTGCTGACCCGCCAGAAGTCCCCATCTTGACGGAAGACCTGGTCGTAGGGGGAGGGTCCAGTATGCCATATGGTAAGGAGGGCAAAGCTCCGGCTCCTACCGCGTCCTGGAGAGCCGGGAGGCAGAGATCGCTCCTGTTTCGATCCTTTGGAATGGGAGTAGTGGAGCGGTAGTCGGCACCGGTTTGCAGGATCCCTCGATCCCGATTGAGCTACCCTTGGAGGCGGCCGTTGGCCTCCTGGCTCCGCTATCAGGGCACGAGACCGAAGCACTTGCCGAGCCCAACCTGGGCGATGGTGCTGTCTATGGGGGCCATGTCCAATGCCTGAAGTCCAGCAAAGAGTCTCGGTTTCTTGGGGTCAGCGAGCAGGGGCTTGAATAGATGATCCGTCGGAAAGGGAGAAGAGCCCTTAACCAGGATGGGATTGGGCCTAGGAAGAGAGATCCAGGCACTGTCCAGGCCGAATTGGGGGCTTCGGGCCGAGCAGCCTAAGGACGGCATCGGCGACCTTTTCCGGTGGCATCCCCTGACGTCTTCCCGAAACCGCTTTTTGCATGTCCGTGGCTACGCGTCCGGGACAGATTGCGTAAACAGCTACCCCTTGACTGCCGACCTCGCCCGCCAGGGCTTCGGTCAGGCCATTAACTGCGAATTTTGAAGCGCAATAGGCTGATAGGCCTGGGATCCCCGTGTGACCCGCCCCCGAGGAGATATTGATTACCGTGCCTCGAGCCTGTCGAATTAGATGAGGAATAATGGCTCGAGCCCCGTTAAGGACCCCGCGGATGTTGTCATCCACTATTGCATCCAACACCTCCGGGGGCATATCAGCGAAGGGGCCGGCCCAAGCGCTTCCCGCATTGTTGATCAGGCTGTCCACTCGGCCGAAGCGCTCCAGGGCCAGCTTTACGAAGGCTTCCATGTCCTCGTAATCAGCCACATTGATGGGGCAGTGGGCCGTTTCCCCATAGGCGGTTAGCTCACCCACTGCCCGCTCCAAGCGATCGGCGTTCTTCGACCCCAGCACCACCCGCCCTCCTGCTATCAGGATTTGACGGGCAGTGGCGAGGCCGATGCCACGGGAGGCACCGGTGATCAGGGTAACTTGGTTATTCAAGCCAGAATGACTCATACTAGCAGGATGGCGAAAGGCGGTTGATAAGGCAAGTTGATTGTGACTCCCAAACACTTGCGGAATTTATCCGGAGCCGAACAAAGCGCTGTTAGCCTGTGGTTGACGGCTAGCGATTGCGTACAGTGGACCCCTTCAGTTGGGGTGCCATGAGCTGCTCTGTTTTCAGACGGCCATCGGTCCCTTTTCCCGGGCTCGTTAAGACCCTCCTGCTGGGGTTGTTGTTAACCACGATTGCGGGCTTAGCCGGAAGGGCCTACCTGCGGAGCTCGCTCCAGGCCCCTTCGGGGGCAGTGGAGCTCCCCGGGGCCTTCTCCCTTTCCGCACCGGTCCAAGTCCAGGTTGATCCGTGGGGAATCCCCTATGTCAAGGCTAAAACCCTTTCGGATGCCTTATTTGCTCAGGGGTTCCTCCACGCAGGCCATCGCCTGTGGCAAATGATGCTTCTCCGGCGAGCAGCACAGGGGCGCCTGGCGGCGATCTTCGGCCAGTCCGCCCTTCCGGTTGATCGAATGAGCCGTACCCTTGACCTCCAGGGAGCTGCTAAGCGGGCTCTGCGGGGCTTGGACGCCAAATACCGCCAGCAATTGGAGGCTTATGCCACCGGGGTCAATGCCCGATTGGCGACTTGGGAAGGGGCTTGGCCACCGGAATTTGTCCTTCTGGGCATTGAGCCCGATCGGTGGGCGCCGTGGGCAAGCCTGGCCATTGCCAAGCTCATGGCTCTGGACTTGACGACCTGGCAGAAGGAGCTATCCCGATGGCATGCGAGCCGTGTCCTTCCGGGTCGGAAGTTCCGGTTCCTTCAGGCGGGGTATCCGGATTGGGCACCAACCATCCTGAAGGAGCAGGGGGCCACTGCCCCCAAGTTAGCCCTGACGCCGCCCTTCGAAGGTATTAAGAGGGACATCACTCAAGTCACCGGAATCGGTCCGGTAACGGGTGAGGCGCGACTGTGGGGGTGCCCGAAGGGCGGGGACCTCCGAAGCGGATCCCCCGTTACCGGGCCGGAGCCCCATGGCAAAACCTTCCTTCCTTTAAGTAAGGCGCGATCTGGCACGCGA
The DNA here is from genome assembly GCA_964452535.1 of uncultured Gammaproteobacteria bacterium. Classification (GTDB taxonomy): domain Bacteria; phylum Pseudomonadota; class Gammaproteobacteria; order Thiohalorhabdales; family Thiohalorhabdaceae; genus Thiohalorhabdus. The sequence continues at coordinate 6,991 of CAYVMM010000029.1, forward strand.
CGAGCGTCTGATTGGGACCCTTCTCGTTGGAACCCCTTAACCTTTCTGGAGAGTCTATCGGCGTGGAAGGCCTCTAACGCCTGGGTCCTTGCGGGGCAACGGACCGTAAAGGGCCATCCCATCCTCACCAATGATATGCACTTGGCGCTACGAGCGCCCGCTCACTGGTACCTGGCCTCCCTATCGGCGGAAAAGGCATTTACAGCAGCTGGGCTGACGTTCCCCGGCGTCCCGGGCATTGTGGTGGGGCTCAACCGAAATGTGGCCTGGGGTTTTAGCAATGGGATGGTCGACGATATCGATTTCGCTGTGGAGGAGATAGGCCCTCAGGGGGATCGATACAAGAAGCAGGGTACCCTCGTGTCTTTTAACGTTCGCAGAGAGACGATTCCCGTTCGCGGTCGGGAGCAGCCCGTGGTGCACCGGGTACGCAGTACCCATAGGGGACCGATAATTACTGATGTCCTGAAGGGATTGGAAGGCCCCCTTTCTGTCCAGTGGGTCCCGGCAAAAACCGCGAGTGCGTTCGAAGGGCTGCTGCGTATGAATCGGGCTACGACAGTGGCTGAGTTCGATCTCGCCCTTCAAGACTTCACCATGCCCCATCAAAATGTGGTGTTTGCCGACCGAGAAGGCAATGTCGGGTACCGATTAGGGGGGCGAATTCCCCTTCGCGGTAACTGGTCAGGTGGCCTGCCGTTACCGGCATCGCGTATGGGGGCTGGCTGGAAGGGGTTCTGGCCTCCTGGGGCCCATCCTGCCGGGCGGAATCCGACCAAGGGCTTCTACGCTACCACGAACAACCTCCAGGCCCCCGGTCTGTACGGCCTCGTGGGTCAGGATTATCCTCTTCCGTTCCGGGCTCGCCGACTCGTGGACCGGCTGAAAGCCCGATCCGATTGGACGCTAAGGGCAACGAATCGGTTGGCCCGGGATACCCGAAGCCTATTTGCCGACCGCGTTGCCGAGAGGGCCGTTGCGGCTGCAAGGCGCATTGGGGCCGAGACCGTAGCAGATCGGCTAGCAGCCTGGGATCATCGCGTAGGGCTCGATTCCCATGCTGCGCCCCTCTTCTACGCTTGGCTCTATGCCCTACGCGACCGCGTTGCAGCAGATGAGTACGGCGGCGGAGGCCGATGGGCCCATTTCCCGGACGACGCCTTGCTCCGTCTTTTGGAAGGCAAAGGCGGTGAGGATTGGGTCGATGATGTTCGCACTCCTCAGGAGGAGCGCTTGCTCGGGCTCGAGGAGAAGGCCATGCGCAATGCCGTGCAAGTGGTGGATGGACGTCGCTGGGGCGAGCTTCAGCACGAACTTCACCGTCATCCCTTGGGCCGGAAGCAGTGGCTTGATCTGGTATTCGGTTTCAATGTAGGACCTAATCCGAGCCCTGGAGCGCGGCATACCCTGCGAGCGAGCGGCTATAAGCGTTGGGCCCCTATTGGCCAAGCCGTCTGGCGGCCGCCCTGGCAAAGTCGGCATGGGCCCAGCCAGCGATTCGTGGTGGCGCTAAGGCCCAATGGGCCTCCTGAAGCCCATTTTCTCCTCCCCACTGGTCAGAGCGGGAACCCGTTTAGTGTCCACTACCGGGATATGCATTCCCGCTGGCAAAAGGGACGCCCCATCCCCTTGCCCCTTTCCGGACCGGCGCCGGGGGAGCTGACTCGTTCCTATACTCTTCGAGCACAGTAATAGGTGTCGGCCTTTCCGGACCTTTTCAAAAAAGAGGAACGCGGGTTACATCAATCCTCGGGCTATCGCTCCGGCCCCGGCGAGGGCCGATACGCCCAGAACCGTTTCCCGGAGCCAGCCCCAATCCAAGGCCTTGACCGTCCAGCTCGACAGTGCAAAGCCAACCAGTACCGCAGGCAATAGCACCAAGCCCGCTTTTAATTCGGTAATCCCAAAGCGGCCCACGAGGGCCAAAGCGGTTAAGGAGGCGAACCCGCCGGGAACAAAGATCGAAGACAAGGTAGCCCGCAAACGGGGACCGGAAGTCCCTTGGTACACTAAAGCGAGTGGCGGACCGCCAATCGAGGTAGCGGTGGCCATAAAACCGGATAGAGAACCCGCCATGATCAAGTTTTCGGCTGTGGGTGAGGGAGCAGCTCCCCCGATGCTTAGCCCAACAGCCAATAAGACCAACAGGCCGAAGCCAAGCGTTAGGTTCCCCTCGGAGACGCTGGCAACCACTATAGCGGCCAAAGCCGAGCCGGCGAACTGCCCGGGCAAGGCCCATCGAAGCCCTTGAAGATCCAAAGCCTTCCCCTCGCGCAGCAAGATCAGAAATGGCAGGGTCATGCCCGCAATGAGCATAGGGCCCGGCACTAAGAAGGGGTTGAGGAAATACAGGAGCGGGGCCCCCAGGAGGGCGACTCCAAAGCCCACTGAGCCTTGAATCACAGCCCCCAGGATCAGTATGAGGCTGGCGAGCGCCCATTCGCTGAATGATAGTGGCATGCGTTCTTAGGAAGATCCGAGCCTTTATTTGACTCGTCCGTAGTGGTCCTCAAACCGCACAATGTCGTCTTCGCCCAGATAGCTCCCGGTCTGTACCTCGATGAGCTCGAGCGGGATGGTCCCCGGATTGGCTAACCGGTGAACCGTTCCAATGGAGATATAGGCCGATTGATCCTCAGTCAGCAAGAACTCCTCGCCATCCCGGACGACCTGGGCGGTACCGCGTACCACGATCCAGTGCTCGGCGCGATGGTGATGCATCTGCAGCGATAGGCTGTGACCGGGTTTAATGAAAAGATGCTTAACTTGGAAACGCTCAGCATCAGCGATGGGCTCGTAGCTTCCCCAGGGACGATAGACGCAGCGGTGCGTAGCATGCTCTGGACGATTGGTGGCTGCTAGCTCCTCGACAAAATGCTTGACCTCTTGCGCTCGCTGTCGGTGGGCTACCAGTACGGCATCGGCGGTTTCCACGACGATATGGTCCTCTAGCCCCGTGGCAGCTAATAGTCGGCTGTCGGCACGCAAGTAGCAGTTGCGGTTGCCGCGAGAAAGGACATCGCCCTGGACCACATTGCCCTGGGCATCGGCCTCGGCCATCGCTTGGAGGGTTGACCAGGAACCCACATCGCTCCAGTCGGTTTCCAGGGGCACCATGGCTGCGTGCTCGGTGGTTTCCATTAGAGCGTGATCCACGGAGCTTGCCGGCGAGGCGGCAAAGGCCTTAGCCTTGACCCGTACGAAATCTTGGTCACGCTGCGCTTCCGCATGGGCCCGCTCTACGGCCTCGGCAATGGCTGGGGCATGCTGACTCAGTTCCTCCCAGTAGCGGTCGGCCCGGAACAAAAACAGGCCACTATTCCAGTAGTAGGCGCCCGAAGCCAGATACTCAGCAGCTCGCTCCGCCTCCGGCTTTTCCACGAACTCGCGCACTGGAAAGACGCCACCGCGGTTTTCCTCCCTGTCGGCCCGGATGTAGCCGAAGCCTGTCTCCGGGCGGTTCGGAACAACACCGAAGGTGACCAGGGCACCCTCCTCGGCTGCTGGGATCGCCGTGGCGACTGCAGCTGCAAAGGTGGCCGGATCCTTGATGCGGTGATCAGCAGGAAGCGCTAATAGCAGGGCCTGGGGGTTGGATTTGGCGGCCTCCAGGGCGGCCAGGGCAATGGCCGGTGCCGTATTGCGACCTGACGGCTCCAGTAGAATGCCGGTGGGATCGGTCCCCATCGCGCGTAGCTGCTCGGCTAGCAGAAAGCGCTGCGCTTCGTTGCCTACCACCAGCGGCGGCCTGGCCCCGGTGACCTGCTGACTGCGGTCCACGGTCTCCTGGAACAGGGAGCGCTCGCCGATGAGTGGCAGGAATTGTTTGGGATACTGGGAGCGAGACAGTGGCCACAGACGCGTGCCCGAGCCGCCTGCGAGGAGAACCGGGACGACAGGGTAATCCATAAATGACCTCAGTTCCTTGATTGTCCTTGTGTTTCGTTCGGTCAGGTGTTGGCCCGACGGATTCCCGCAGCCCCATGGGGGCCTTCCTCTAAGGCACAATCGCCGGGCTCAGATCGAAGACCAAAGTCGCACTGACCAAGAAGAACGAACGTTTTGCCATGGGGCTGCGGCCCCGTAACGGGGAACGCTCCGGGAGGGGGGGCGCCCTTCGGGCACCTCCACAGTTGCTCCTCACCCCCTAGTTACCTCCTTACTCCATGTTGTCGCAAAGTTGTCGCAAATGGGCAGAAGGCCCCCAAACGGGAGAGAGCCCTGCATCGAAAAAACGCCCTTGCATCCCATTGGAGCTCGTGAACCCCTCTATTCTGTTGCATCCGAGTTATTTGCCCTATTTTGGCCTATTGTGGTGTAGCTAGGCGTTTTCTGAGAGGCTAGCGGCGTTTTTATCCTCCCCTTATTCCATGTAAGACCTTTAACGGGGGAGTTCCCCCAAGAAACGGAACGGGCCCCTTATCAATGGGTGCCTCGGCAACCTCCCGAGACTTGACAATGGCAATCAAATCGGACCGCTGGATCCGACGTTTGGCTATTGAGCAGGGAATGATTGAGCCGTTTGTGGATGGCCAAATTAAGACGGATGATAGAGGCAATAAGATCATCTCTTACGGGCTATCCAGCTATGGCTACGATATTCGAGTAGCGGACGAATTCAAGGTATTTACCAATGTTCGCAATGCCGTGGTGGATCCTAAGGCCTTCAGTGAAGACAGCTTTGTCGACCTCCAAGGGGCGTCCTGTGTCATTCCCCCCAATAGCTTCGCCCTGGCCCGCACATTGGAGTATTTCCGCATCCCCCGGCAGATCTTGACCATCTGCATCGGTAAATCGACCTACGCCCGCTGCGGTATCATTGTGAATGTCACCCCCCTAGAGCCCGAATGGGAGGGCTACATTACCTTGGAATTCTCCAACACCACACCGCTGCCGGCGAAGATCTATGCTAATGAAGGGGTAGCCCAGGTATTGTTCCTGGAGTCCGATGAATCCTGCGAGGTCTCCTACGCTGATCGGGCAGGCAAGTACATGGGGCAGTCTGGCGTTACCTTGCCGCGCTCCTGAAAGCTGGAAGGCCGCCCATCGACGGCTGTCATTCGAGGGCTCCTGTGATCCCTGTGGAGCCGAAGCCAGCTGCTCCTCGGCCGGGTTCTCCTAAGTCTTCTCGCCTCTCCCACTGTATCCGGGCTATCGGGGCTACCACGAGCTGGGCGATGCGATCGCCTCGGTGGAGGGTGAGGGGCGCTTCCCCCAGGTTAGCCAGGATCACCTGGATTTCGCCTCGATAGTCCGCATCGATGGTGCCCGGTGCATTCAGTACGGTGAGCCCGTGCCGGAGTGCTAGCCCCGAGCGGGGTCGGATTTGGGCCTCGTAGCCGGCGGGAAGGGCTATGGCGAGGCCGGTGGGGATTGAGGTGCGTTCGCCAGGTCGTAGCTCCAGCGGGGCGGCCAGTGCGGCCAGCAGATCCATCCCGCTGGCCTGTTCGGTGGCGTAGGCTGGGAGGGGAAGGTCGGTTCCATGCGCCAATTGGCGCACCGGCACGGGCAAGGGTTCGTGGGCCAT
>CAYVMM010000030.1:0-11154 GCA_964452535.1 uncultured Gammaproteobacteria bacterium
AAGAGGCCTGAAGGGCCTGGCGCTGGATCGATTGGGGGTTAGCGATCGCCATTCGCATTCGCTCGGGCGTATCCGCGGGCGGCTCGGGGGAAGGGGTGTGGAGCCACCAGACCGCTCCGAGATGGATGGCGGTAGCGAGGAAGAAGGCCCCGAGCCAGTGCCAAAACCGGAGCGCCATCACTTCCGGAGGGCGGTTAGCAGGGTGACCTTTCGGGCTCCGGCCTTCCGAAGCCTTGCCATGACCGCCAAGACCCGCTGGGCTTCCACGGCCGCATCGGCCTTAAGCTTCACAACCCTCCCACCCTCGCCTTGGCTTAGACGGGCTGCTAGCTGGCGCTGCAGCTCATCGTCCGCCACTCGCTTCCCACCGAGGGCAAGCTGGCCTTTCTCATCTAAGATGACAATCAGAGGGCCCTCTGCTTCTTCCCGCCTTTCGCTTAGGGACTGCGGCGGCTGGATTTCCAAGGGATCGGCCGCTTTGAAGCTACCGGCGAGCAAGAAAAAGATAAGCAGCAGGAAAACCACGTTTACCAGCGGCAGGATGTAATCCTCGGTATCCCGCTGAGATTGGCGGGGGTTATTCAGCTTCACGGTAACGCCCCTTCGCCGGACCCCCCTTGGAGGGAGAGATTAGTCGCCCCCGCTGCCACCAGCCGATCCGCCACGTCAACAATGCGCTGCAAGTCAACACCCTGCCCGGGTTGGATCACGACGGATTGCCGGGGACGGCGGCTTAGATAACCCTTGACAGCTTCGGAGAGCTCGGCTAGGGACAGTGGCCGTCCGTTCAAGTCCAGCCGCTCGGGACGTACACGGACTAGGATGGCACCTTCCATTTGGCTTGAAGCACCACCGGCTTGCGTTAGCCCCAGGTCGATGGCGCGCCATTGGACAAAGGTGGACGCCAACATGAAGAAGATGAGCAGGATGAAGACCACGTCGATGAGAGGCGTTAGGCTAACAATCCGCCGCCGCTGACGGGGGCTCTGAATCTGCACAGCCTACTCCAGGTTACCCACACGGCGTGGCTCCACGAAGGAGGCCTCACTTGGAGCGGGCTCAGCCACAGGCCTAGAGGTAAAGACCTGGGTCACCGCGTCCTCCATGCGATGTCCCACCCGCCTGACCCAATGCTCCAGGGCGTGCAGTGCCGCGACCGTCGGAATGGCCACAGTGAGGCCAGCAGCCGTGGTGAGCAGGGCCTCCCAGATACCTCCCGCCAACAGAGACGGGCTCAGCTGATTACCCGCGCTCTGTACCTGCTGAAAGGCATCGATCATGCCGAGCACCGTGCCCAGCAAACCCATAAGGGGACTCAAGGCCCCGATCACTTCCAGGACCCGCAGATAGCGGTTAAGCTCCTCCAACCAACCTGAGGCCAAGCGCTGAGTCTCCTCCCGGACGCGGGATTCATCGGCCCCTCGCCGGTTTAGATTGCGCATGGTGGTCTCGGTCACCTGGGCTACCGGATGACGAGCACCTGCCAAGGCCTCCAAGGCTTCGTCCCGGTGGCCTGCCTGCCAGCGCTCCAAGGCAATCTCCATACCCTGGGCAGACCAGATCCGGAGACGAGCAAACTGATAGAGTTTGAGCAGGATAACGGCCAAGGCCACCACGGAGACGCCAATCAGGACCTCCAGTACTGGCCCCCCCGCCGCCAGCCATTCCCCAAGACGGCTCAGTACCCCACTCGTTTGGGTAGTCCCTTCAGCCGTTGTTTGCGCTGTTTCCGGTGATGCCATACTTCCTCCATCCGTCGAGTCGGAGCACCGATTTGATCAGGATGGCATCCCAAGAGAGGGCTACCTAGCGCGGCCTTAGGCTAGGCAGCCAACGTTAGATTCGCCCAGCCAAAGTCAGGTGGAAATTTCGTCCCCGACCCGGGATGCGCTCGCCCCCCCTCACATCGCTGCCCTGGACTCGATTGAAACCGCCCAGGTGATCGGTGTAATCCTTATCCAGCACATTATCGATGCCCGCGATGAGCCGGACTCCTTCCCAAGGTCGCCACTGCCCGCGCAGGTGGAGCAAGGCGTAGCCACCGGTCTCGGCGTTGGACGAGTCGGCCTCATTCAGCACAATTTGGCGGGAGAGGTCATCGCCACGACCCACGAGCTCCGTCTCGACGGTTACCTGCCAGCGCCGGCGTTGATGGGTAAGGCCCAAGAGCCCTCGCGGGGGTGAAATGCGATAGAGGTCATCGTCGATGTCCCGACGCTTGCCGCGCACGTAGCTCGCGATTCCCTGCACCCGCCAACGTGAGGCGAACTGCCAGCTCCCTTCCACATCGACCCCGAAGAGCTCGGCTTCCACATTGCGGTAGCGCAGGGGATCGTCGTCGCCGTTGAGGCTACTGACCTGCTCTACCGCGGAGTCCACGGTGTTCGGGGTCGCGTCCACCGGGGTCCCTTGGATGAAATCGTCCACCGTCTTGTAGAAGGCCCGAGGGGCTAGACGAAAGGCCTCCGTCTCCCACTCAAAGCCAAGATCCACGGTATGGGCCACTTCGGGATCGAGGCCGGGGTTGCCCACATAGTTATTGAAATCTCCCTTGCCCGCTGTCACCTCAAGGGGTAGCCAGAGGTAGCGCTCGATGTGGCTGGGGGAGCGGGTCTTGCGCGCTGCCCCGAGCTCCATGTCCAGGGTGTCGGAAAGGGCGTACTGCAGCTTGGCGGTCCAGTCCACATTGTTGTCGTGCTGATCGCGATCTCCTTGGTTGAACCGGTCCCGTAGCTGGGTCGCTGGGGGCAGTCGGCCCGCGGGTGTGGCATCAACCGGGCCGGCCTCCATGTTCACCCGGTTGTAGCGCACTCCGATCTCGGTAGCGAGCCGCTGGGTCAGTGCACGATTCCATTGGGCAAAGACCCCGTAGCGATCCTGCTCCGCGTCGTTGAACTGGGTCACAAAGAAACCGGGCGCGTCGGGATCACGGACGGTCATATCGTGCTCGGCAACTTGGCCATCCACACCGATCCGGAGAGTCCCCCCGAGCCAGGGGTGGCTTGCCTGTAGGGTATAACCGAGCCCGTTCGCCCTAGCATTCACGAAACGGCGGTCGTCTCCTGCCAGGAAGGGCACGGGCGGCCCCATCCCCGCATTGATGTCCGGAGCAGGCCGGAGCCGGAAATTGTTCATGCGGTGGTCGGTATCCTGGAAATGGAATTGGGCCTTCAGGTCCGTCGCCCCCCAGCTGCTCTCGTAGCGCACCTTCCCGAGCTCGGTATCCAAAAACGAGATGTCCATAGGCAGAGAAGGATTGCCCGAGTCGCCGGTATCGGTATGGCGGTAATCCAAGGTCAGTTGATGCTCACCCCATCGGAAGCCATAGCCCGCTCCGAATTGAGTCCGGTCGTGCTCACTCGCTCGGATGACGCCATCGCCGAATTCGATGTCATCGCCGACGTCTCGGCTGCCCCGGAGCTGAAACCGGTGATGGCGGTTCGAGAGGCCAACCACCCCGCCGCTTGAGAGGCCGTCATCGACCGTTCGTGCGGTGGCCTTAACATCCGTGTGGGGCTGGAAAGCGGCGCTCGTGCCAAAGGGGATCCACTTAGAACGGGCGCGCACCGTGCCACCGATGCTCTGCCCACCGCTGCTAACGGAGGCGATCCCACGCTCGACTTCCAAGGATTCCAGCTGGGTCTGCGGTAGATAGTGCAAAGGCGGGTCCATCCAATTGGGCCCGCCTTGGGTTAGGCCCATGCCATCAATCTGAACGTTCATGCGGGGGCCGAACATCCCCCGGTACTGGGTCTGGGCACTGACCGGACCGTTGTCGCTAACAGCTCCCCCCGGCGCACGCCGCATTTGCTGAGCCGGATCGGGCGCCGTCGCCTCACCGGCAGTCTCCGAGCCAATGGCCGAGGCCGGGAAGGGGGCCTGCACCCCGATCTGGGGGATCTTGATCAGCGTCGGGGACCCGTCCTCTGCGTCTTCGGAAGCCGCCGCCGTGTTGGTGCTGGCAGGGGCAACTAAGACCGCCATACAGGCCATGGCCCCGAAGCGAAGCCAGTCCCGGAAAGGCCATTGGCTTGCCTCGACGCCCGGAATCCACTCGACCTTCATGGGCCTGCCTCCCTGGAATGTGCCCAAATCAAGAACGAGTGAACGGTACCAAGAGAGATCAGGGACCCGGAATGCGACAAATTGTCGCACCCCTAGGAAAGGGCTTTCGGGCTAGCTGAAGCGCTCTTATCCGAAATGCGGCCCGATAACGGGTGAGCCGCTCCAGGGACCCTGCCCTTTGGGCCTCCCTGGAGTCGCTCCTCCCCCGTTACCGGACCGGTTCCGGTGACTGAATTGCTCTCCCCTTAAGATGGCGCTGGCGTGACGATGACGCTCACTTCCGCCACAGAGGAAGCGAGGGTTCGATGCTTCGCATCAGACCAGTAGAGGCGCAGGATGGTCTCGCCCGGTGAGGCCGATTCGTCGAACTGAAAGAGGTAGCGATTCTTGCCGAGTTGGGTCAGCTGCTGGCGGGTCACCATTCGCGTACGATCCCCGGCCTGGATATGCAGATGCCTTCCCGTTGCGTGCTGGCCAATCTCGGCAGGGGTCTCAAAGACAAGCGCAAGCTTCGGGCCCACCACAGCCCCCGATTCCGGCAAGTGAATCGTCAAAGGCGGGGTTCCGGCCTCCTCGCCCGTATGGGAGGCCGCTTCCTGCCTTTCCGGAGCCGGTACGGCCTTGCCCACTTCGGTCGATTCCAGCCGCCCGGGAGACCGAGGGCTGGAACAAGCGGTTACCAATAGGACCAAGCCCATCCAGCCAAGCCAGCGACCGCACTGCCCCATTCCCATTCGTGCCTCCTCTAAGGGTGTGGCTTCCTCGCTCGCCGGTGCGCAAAAGGGAGCGAAGCCCATTCTTCCCGAAGCTTTGCCATCGCTCACTTCACCAGCTCCGCCGAGGCACGAGAACGAGGCTCGATCCGAGTCAAGCAGTCCTGGGCCTCCCCCTGCTGAGTCGCGCAGGCAAGGACCTCATTGATCAGGATCCGACCAATGGCACCGCATTGGACGTCGGAGATGTCGAAGACCTTAACCACCATCTTCTGCGCCTTCACAGGGGCTGCGTCCAAGGCCACCCGCTTCGTGATAACGCCTTCCCGGTCAAAGAGGATTAAATCCAGTTTGAGCTTGGTATAAGCCTGCTCAAGCCCGTTATCAAATACCAAATAGGCCCGACAGCTGCTGTCCCGGGATTCGAGCTTATTGAGCTCCATGCCCAGCTTTGGCTCAGCCCATGCCGACTCCCCGGCGAGCGCCAAGGCGATCACCGCTAGCCAACTAGCAAGATGTGCTTTCATTGCTCCCTCCCATGCTAGTGGAGTGTTTTAGCGCCTGCTACCGCCCTGGACCGAAATAACAAAGAAGCACCAACAGGCTAATCGCCCCGCTTCGTCTGGACCGCCTTTTTAAAGGTCAGCGTCTCCGCAAGCAAAGGCGCCTCCTTATCCTGACGGCTTTTAGAAGGAGACGGGATTTTCGCCTCCATTCGATAGAACCGACCAGGGACAGCCTCAGACAGCAGCAGATCGTACTCAGCGGCGGCGTACTTTCCCATGCGGGCGCTGTACTTGTCATTACGATAGGGAGCAATATGCACTCGCGTCCCCTTCACCCGCTTTCCCCGATAGGGGAAGGTCACCGCCTCGACCTGGGCCCTTTGGGCCAGGGCTTGTTTAATGCTCTTCTGGAAATACCGCCAATTCCCCCCGGTCACTTCCTGCATCTGCAGGACCTGCCGCTGAAGGAAGACCTTGAGAATGGGGTTGCCGGTAGCCTTGGGAACCGAAGGGATGCAGCGCCTGCGATCGCCGGTAAGATAGGAGATATTGGCCTTGTAGGTATCCCCTTGAGGATTAGCCTTGAAATGAACCTCAATGCGATCGGTGAAGGACTTGCCTTCGGCTTTAGAGCTTTTCAGCTCGTATAGGAGGGTCGCCGCTCCCCCTAGATTACGGAGGTGATCGCCCTCGAAGAGCAGACGGTTGGCTTGCGAGAGCTCATTGCCACTCGAGACCAGCGGGACCAGAAGCAATAGCCCAGCTAATAGCCCGGGCAGGGATGCCGCCCAGCGCCACCCCGAGATCGTACCACTCACTTGAATCCCCCCTTAGGACCCCGAGTGGATTCAATCCTGGGCGGCAAAGACGACATTGCCCGCCTTGTCAACCAGCGGCACATTGTATTCCCGTAGGATACGCTGAATCGTCTCCCGATGCTTGTCGATCAGTGCTTCCACCGTACGGAGCCATCGGTCCTCGCCGTAGCGCACTCCCATGGAAATGCCGAAATGGTACTGCTGTCCCGCCTCAGTAGCGGAGAGTTCCACCACCTCCAGGTCGTTATGCTCGCACACTTGGCATTCATGAAGCTTCTTAGCGTAGTAGCCGCCGATGGGCCCCCAGACAAAGAACATGTCCAGCTTGCCTTGCCCTAAATCCCGCTTTAGGAGGAACCCTGGGCTGACTTCCCGACTGCCGCTCTGATGCTTATAGGAGCGAGCGTGCTTAAACAGGTCATTACGGAGGAGGAATTGCGCCGGCGGGCTTTGAGCGAAGACACCAATCTTCAGGGAGGCCTTTCGCTCTTTGGGGATATCGAGGATATCTTTAAGCTGCTTAATTTCCCCCAATCCCGCATCAGCGCGATAGACCAGGGTGTAAGTAGAATAGTAGTAGGGCTTGGTGGTCTGGCCAACCTCGAGATTCGTGGTCCCCATAACGAGGTCACATCGATATCGATTCTTCTCCGGCAGGAACTTACCGAGCGTGTTCCGCCCAAACCCCATCTGCACGGGATAATAGGCGTATTCCAAGGGCACGCCCAGATCCTTCGCGAAAAGCCGGGCAATTCGATTCTCGAAGCCCTCTCCACTCCGGTTGGAGAAAGGGAGATTATGCGGGGGGGCACAGACTCGGAGGGCCTTCTTTGGGGTGGTGGTCTCTGCCCTTCCCGGAACGGAAGCAAGGGCTAATGCTACCGTCACAGCCACCAATGTCAGGACGAAGCGCCGGAAGCGTAGCACGAGCGGCTGGTCCAGTATCATGAAGCGCCTCCTGCAATACTCCCCGGCCCGGAGGGGCCAAAAGGAGAAGGGGATAAGGCCCCAGCGGTCATAGCCTGTAAGGGTTATGACCGCTGGAAGGAAGGAGGCAAGCTTACTCATTCCCAATTGGAGGGAGCATCCGGACCCGGCCCTTTCTCCCCAATCTTATCGGGCCGCCCCGGCGGGATCTTGCCATCAACCCGGGCCTGCAGATAGGACCAAAGCTCGTCAAGATTCTGATTCACATTCGGATTCTGGCCAAAGGCAGGCATCTGACCGGACATGGGACCATCCCAGCCGGCTGATACCACTTGGATGAACCGGCTCTTATCGATGGGCTTCTCCTGGATGCGCTTGATCAAGTTGGGACCGATCATGCTGCCCAGCCCACCTGGGCCATGGCACCGTTCGCAGAAGCCGCTGAAGGTCCGCCAGCCAATGTAGGTCTTTTCGCCGACCTTGCAAGGCGCTTCGTCCGGGGGACATTCCACTGTGTAGGGCTTGTTCCCCTCGCTTGAGGACTGTTGGGCTTCGCCGTTTCCGGCAGCTGTGGCAGGGGCGCTCGGGGTCTCACCGCCATACACCGTCGTTCCGAGGGCCAACAAAAGCCAACCGGTAGCTAGAACCACACCGAGCTTAGATACTGACAGGCTTCGCATAGTAAGGATTGCCTCCTCGCTTATTGCACCCGAAATCCGGCCCACTTCAGTCCCCTAAAGGGACCAAAGCTTTGCCATGGTACGGCATTTGTAAGACACCCCCTAGAGACCCTACCCCCGTAGGAGCCCAATTCAGCGGGCGAAAGGGAGAAGACCGGTAGGAACGAGGGAATAGCCCCAATCGGAGCGAACAGGGCTCGGCCCTAAACAGCGGGAGGACAGGCCGAGCCCTTCTTTTTCGACGAGGAGAGAAGAGATTCTCCGTGCCCTACCGACCACTCAGCCCTAAAGGCGCGTCTTACATGGCACTGTCCGGTAGCGCGAACACCGTCATGACGCCACCCAGCTGGGTGTACTGGGACAGGTTCTGGAAGGCCCCCACAACCCCGAGACCGGCCTGCGGGTCCTCCAGACCGGCCGCCATACCAATACCGGCCCAGCCACCCACACCGGAGTACACAGCCACGTATTGCTTACCGTCGTACTTGTAAGTATTGATATTGCCGATGATGCCGGAAGGGGTCTTGAACTCGTATAGCAGCTCCCCCGTTTTGGCATTGACGACCTTCAGATACCCCTCGAGGGTCCCGTAGAAGACCACATTGCCAGCCGTGGCCAAGGCCCCACTCCACACGGCGAAACGCTCATCACGGCTCCAGGCGTACTCGCCTTCTGTCGCATCCCAGGCGATGAACCGACCCATATGCCTTTCATCGATCTCGTGCACCGAATGTCCCTCATCCACTGGAGGGCCCGGGTACATGGATAGGGTGGCGCCCACATAGGGCTGACCGGCCGTATAGGCCACCTTAAAGGGCTCATAATCCATGCAAAGGTGGTTGGCTGGAACATAGAACAGCCCCGTCTTGGGAGAGAAAGCTGCCGGTTGCTGGTCTTTGAAGCCCAACGCCGCTGGGCAGATTCCCTTCACGTTAGTCCCCTCGCCAGCGGCTTCCGTGCTGTATTTCCTTACCACGTCGGGGCGTCCAGTTGCCATGTCCACCCCACTGGACCAGTTCAGGGTGGGATCATACGGCTTGGCCACCAGTAGCTCCCCTGTCTGCCGATTCTGAGTGTAGGCAAAGCCATTGCGGTCAAAGTGAACCACCAGGGGCTGCTTCTCGCCGTTAATCTTTTGTTCCACCAGAATCTTCTCGTTTACCCCATCGTAGTCCCACTGGTCGTGAGGGGTCATCTGGTAGGCCCACTTGGCCATGCCCGTATCGGGGTCTCGGGCAAAGAGGGTCATGGACCATTTGTTGTCACCGGGACGCTGATTGGGGTTCCAGGTACCGGGGTTACCGGTTCCGTAATAGATCAGGTCCCGCTTGGGATCGTAGGTAAACCAGCCCCAGGTGGTGCCGCCGCCGATCTGCCACTGATCGCCTTCCCAGGTCTGCAAGCTAGATTGGGGACCCACCGGCTCACCGGTGGCGGCATTGACGGTCTTCTGGGCATCCACCAGCATGGCTTCGTGGGAGCCGGTGCTGTAGGCCCGCCAGACACGCTCGCCGGTGTCGATATCATAGGCGGTGAGATGCCCACGGACACCGAATTCCCCGCCACTGATGCCGGTGAGGACCTTATCCTTAACGACGAGGGGCGCATTGGTGGCCGTTTCGCCCTTACTGGGATCGCCGTTCTTGACCTGCCAGACCAGCTCGCCGTTTTCAGCATCCAGGGCAACCAAGGTGGTATCGGCCTGCTGCAGGAAAATCTTGCCGTCGGCGTAAGCTAGACCACGATTGACCGTGTCACAGCACATCACCGGAACGACATCCGGATTCTGCTGGGGCTCGTAAGTCCATTTGATCTTCTGGGTCGCAAGATCAAGGGCAATGACCTTGTTAGGAAAGGGCGTATTGATGTACATCGTATCGTCCACCACGAGGGGGCCGCCCTCATGGCCCCGCAGGACACCGGTGGAGAAAGTCCAGACCGGCTGAAGTCGATGGGCATTGGTGAGATCGATTTGGTCCAATTTGCTGTAGCGGGTCCCGTCGTAGGTATTGCCCCACATGACCCAATTCGAGGGATCCTGACTCAGCTTCCGGACTTCCTCGTTGGCGGGGGTCCCCTCGGAGACCACCATTAGGGTCGCTCCAAGGAACAGGGTACTAAGCGCGATCCCGGGCTTGCCCCGCGGATCCATCGTTGAGCTCATGGCATATCCTCCTGTGTTGCCGTTCCTCCTCCAGATCCAACCACAGCACGGCTGGGGCGCTCATGGCAAACACCATCTATAGGCCAAAGTCCAACAATCTGCCTCTTCAGGAATCGCTCTTTGAAGCGGCGCTAGCGGCTTCCAGCATGCATTGATTCCGGGCCTTTGCCTGCAAACGGGTGAGCTTCTGCCGGAGCAGGATGCCCTCCTCACCCGGCTCGCGCAGGACATCTCCCCCCTCGCCGCTAATATCCCGCCCCCGCCGATAGGTATCAGCCGCGGAGAACTCGTCAAAGGGCATGCGCGCAGCGATGTAGTCCAGAACGCAGGAGCACTTGTAGAGCGTGCCCCAACTCCGGCCACCGTGCAGCGCGATGCACTCGTTAACAAAACGAACCTCCTCGTGGGTAGGATACTCCTCACCGTCATTCGACCGGCTGTCCTGGCCTGCCCAGCCAAGGCCAGTCAGACCCATCAGGGCCAACCCCAGCAATGCTTGTTTTCTCATATGATGTCTACCTCTTAGGAACAGCGTGACCAATGGAAAAAGCCGTACTACACCCGCGCGAGCACCGAGGCTCCCGGCTGCCCGGAGGCACTCCTGTCACCGTTACATATACATGAGCTGCTGGTCTGTTCCAGGAGGAGGGAAGCGAGGCACCCTCGCAATGTCCCAGAAACCTCGGCTGGGAATCGATGGCTACCGGGAGAACGGTAAGGTCCGCAAACGGACCATCGCTAATCTGTCGCATCTTCCGGGGCCCACCATCAAGGCCATGCCCCTTGTTTTGCAGAGAAAGGCACGGCTTACTGCTCGGCGCTTTTCACCGGGACGAAACACCTGTTGGATTGGTTATCGTTCGGGGGAGCAGCCCCCTGGATAACTGCAATGCCAATTAGTCAATCTGCGCTTTGGTCTTCCTGTCTCTTGCGCTGGTAGTGTGCTCTCGCCAGCCTCCACCCAGAGCGCGGTACAGATCCACCTGATTGGTAAATCTCGCCCGTCGGGCATTGATGAGCCCCTGCCTCGCATCCAGCAAGGTCCGCTGGGCATCGAGAACGGCCAGATAGCTGTCGATGCCCTGCTGATAACGCTTCCGGGCAATCCGGTAGCTTGCCCGGGCCGCCTGAGCCCGATCCGCCTGGGCGGTCAGCTCTTGCTCCAAGGTGCCGCGTGCGGCGAGGGGGCGCCGACGCCCCGGTCACTCGCCCACGGACCGGCGGACGAGGGCTGCGAGTTCGGCGAACTGCTCTGCCGGTCGGGAGTTGGGGGCGACCCGG
>CAYVMM010000030.1:11164-12368 GCA_964452535.1 uncultured Gammaproteobacteria bacterium
CTTTACGCTTGGCATTGCTGAGGAGGTGAAAAAGCGCATCGGCCACCTCCCGGAAGGCCTCTTGGATGGTGCGCTCGTAGGTTGCGATCTCCTGCCTTTTGCGGATCTTTGCCGCGCTGAGTTGAGCCTGGCGACGGCCACCGTCGAAGATGGGCACCGTGATCTGGGGGGCAAAATTCCAGGTCTCGGCGACGGAGCCGGCCAAACCCCCCTCAAACAACCCAGACAGACCGGAGCTGAGACGACCGTAGCTGCCGGTCAATGCGACGCGTGGAAAGAAGGCCGCACGGGCGGCGCCGATGTTGGCATTGGCAGCGCGCAGCTGGCGTTCCTGTTGAAGGACATCGGGTCGACGCAGCAGCAGCTGCGAATCAAGCTCAGTGGGTAATGGAAGCTCAAGGGAGAGCGCGCTCAGGGTTCGGCCCATATTGAAAGCAGTGGGAAGCGAGCCCCCCACAGCCAGCCTCAAGGCATTGATATCCTGAGCAACACGGCGCTGGAATCGCGCCCGATCCGCCTTGACGGATTCGAGCGCCGATTGCGCTTGGTGGACGGCTTGCTCCGAGCCGACCCCGACCTTGAAGCGCCGTCGGGTCAGTTTCAGGGATTCACGCCGGTTTCGAATGGCTTCCTCAGCCCGCTTTAGCAAGGCACGGTCCGCCACCAGGGCGAGGTAGGTCCTGGCCACCTCACTAATCAGAGAGATCTGAGCGGCCCGTTGGGCCTCAAAGGTGCTAAGGTATTCCTGGAGGGCCTGCTCCTTGAGGCTCCTCACCCGCCCGAAGAGGTCGAGCTCGTAATTCGTAATGCCCACGTTCAAGTCGTACGTCTCGATAACCACCGATTGGGGTGTGCCGCCGAACACGGTGGTGGGTGTCTGCTGGTTCCTGTAACCGCTGTCAATGTTCACTTCCGGAAAGAGCTCGGCCCCTTGGATACGGTACTGGGCCCGAACCCGCTGGACATCGAGGACGGCATTACGCAGCTCCCGGTTCTGCTTCAGGCTACGCTCAATCAGGCGAATCAGCATCGGATTGTTCTCAAAGAATTCCCGCCACCCAATGGTTGCTACGGGCTGCTCCCCCGCGCGTTCCTTGGCGGATGGGTAGGCTGGCCCCTCGGGCCAGTCCGCTTGTACCGGGGCCTCCGGGCCCTGGTAATCGGGAATCATCACACAGCCACTGGTTAGTCCCGTTACAGGAAC
>CAYVMM010000031.1:0-12108 GCA_964452535.1 uncultured Gammaproteobacteria bacterium
GTCGATGCAGGCTACCCCGGCTGCCCCCGCTCGCAGCGCGGCACTTGCGTTGGCTGGGGTAATCCCGCCCAGGGCGAGGACAGGGACCGGCGAGCGGGCAGCGAGGGCCTTGAAGCCTGTGAGGCCTAGGGTTTGGGTTTGGGGATGGCTTCGAGTAGGGAATAGAGGGGCTAGGAAGGCGAAGTGTGCCCCGATTGCCTCGGCTCGATCCAACCCAGCTTGATTGTGGGCAGCAAGGGTCAGGGGACCGTCCCATTCTCGTCTAGAGGGGCAAGGCAAGGCCTCAGGGAGATGGAGTCCGTCCGCCCCTAGGATGCTAGCGAGGTGGGGTCGGCCGGTTACGTACAGGGACGCTCCCCGGGAGTGGGTGCGCTCCCGGAGGGTGCGGAGCAGAGGGTCGGCCACTTGGTCCGGGAGATCCTTTTCCCGAAACAGGATGGCAGGAAGACCGGCTTCCAGGGCTTGATCCACCCCTTCGAGGAAAGAGCGCTTGCCGCTGCGGTGGCGATCGGTAACGAGGACAAGCTTAGGAGGATTAAGCTGTTTCGCTTTCAACCGCTTCGCTGATCGGTCCCCGGAGCTTGGTCAAGGCCTTGCTCTCGATCTGGCGAACCCGCTCGGCGGAGACGGTGTACTCATCGGCAAGCTGCTGGAGAGTAGCGGGCTCTTCCGTAAGCCAGCGACGCTCGATGATGGTCCGGCTGCGCTCGTCCAGACCCTCTAGGGCGCGCGATAGGGCCCCATTGGTGTACTGCCGGTATTCTGCCTCAGCAAGGTCCTCTTCCACGGTTGTCCTCTCATCGGGAAGCAGATCCAGTCGGGTGTCGCTCTCTCCTTCCTCACTCATCGGCTCGTTCAGGGATTGATCGCCCTGGGACATGACCGCATCCATCTTGAGGACCTGCTCTTCCGGGACTTGGAGGTCATGGGCGATGTCCTGGGCCTCTTCGCGGGAAAGCCATGAGAGGCGCTTCTTGTTCTTGCGTAGGTTAAAGAAGAGCTTGCGCTGGGCCTTAGTGGTGGCTACCTTAACCATTCGCCAGTTACGTAGGATGTATTCATGGATCTCGGCTCGGATCCAATGGACAGCGAAGCTGACCAGCCGGACGCCGCGGTCCGGATCAAAGTGCTTAACCGCCTTCATTAGCCCGATGTTGCCCTCCTGGATCATATCGGCAAAGGGCAGTCCGTAATCCTGATATCCCCGCGCGATGCGGACTACCACGCGCAGATGAGACAGGACCAGTGCCCGGGCAGCATCCAGATCCTCATCGTCGCGATAACGATGAGCGTAGCTGTGCTCCTCCTCCCACGAGAGGAGGGGAAGCTGGCGCACGTAGGAGAGGTAACTCTCCAGGGAGCCGCTATGGGCATCGATTGAAAGCGTTAGGCTCTTGGAGGTCATGGGCTTACCTCCCCTGATGTGGGTACATACGTCTGGGATCGGATTGGAGTATGGATTTGAATCCGCCTGCAGGCTAGGGAGAGAATCCCTAAGGCGTCTCAAGTGAGCGAGCTCCCTAGGAAGCTCTAAGCTTAGAGCTTCCTAGGGAGCCATAAGTTCCCGAAGGTGGCCTACGGTTTCCGGAGTCGGGACAAAATTTCGGATCAATTGGGCTCCACAGCACGCAAGTGTCGGCCAACAGCCAACCGGCTACCGAGCCAGCCGAGCCCGCCGCCTAGTAATGGAAGAATTTCCAGGAAGTGGACTTTGGGTCCGCGCAAGGTGAACTGCGCGCCGTACTGGGCGGCGAGGTCAGCCACCTCAGGGCGTAGGTAGGCTACTCCAGCGGCTACCAAGCCGCTAGCCAAAAGGGCTGCAAGCAAGCCTTGGATGAGGCCCATATAGAGGAAGGGAAGCCTGACAAAGGCATTGGTTCCTCCCACCAGTTTGATTACTTCGATCTCACGGCATCGATTAGCGACAGAGAGGCGGATGGTATTGGCGATGACGAGCACGACCACCCCCCCTACTAGGATTCCTACGATGGCCCCTATCCGACGAAGAAAGGCCACGGCGGCTTGGAATCGCTCCACCCAGCGCCGATCGTATTGGACTTGATCCACTGCCGGCCATTGTTGCCACTCCTTAGCTAAGGCCGTCATGCGGGCGGGGCGGCGCTGGTTCGGGGCAACAGTAATCTCGAAGCTGCCCGGTAAGGGGTTCTCCGGTAGCTCTTCCAAGCTTTTCCCTAGGCCTAGAAGCCGGCTCGCTTCGTCTAGCGCTTCTTCCGGGGAGACGTAGAGGACCTCGATTACTTCCGTCCGATTTCGAAGACGCTGCTCAAGGGATACTGGTTTGCCTCTATCCGTCTTGAGAAAGAGGGTCATGGTTCCAGGTGCTTCCAGGTGCTTGCTAAGGCGGTCCAAGTTGTCGGTGGCTACCCAGAATGTAGCGGGGAGGGTGAGAGCAGCGGCGAGTACCAGGACGGTTATCCCCGTGGCCACCGGGGCACGGAATAGGCGGGCTAGCACTTCCCCTAGGATTTCTCCATGCTGACGTATTGGAACCCGAAAGATCATAGGCTTGCTAGCTGTCCTCGATGGAGGCGGATCTGCGGGAGGCCCAAGCGTTCGGGCTGGCTCAGATCATGGGTGGCTACCAGCACAGTAGTGCCAAACTGATGGAATTCGTAGAACAAATCCATGATGGCATCGGCGAGCGGCTTATCGACATTGCCGGTGGGCTCGTCGGCTAGGAGCAGGTCAGGCTTGTTCACCAAGGCTCGGGCGATGGCGACTCGTTGCTGTTCCCCACCGGAAAGGGTGAGGGGGTACTTGTGCTCGTGCCCTTCCAAGCCGATCCGTGCCAGGATAGCCTGTATTCGGCCGTGCATCTTGGTCCGGGGAAAATGACGTACCTGTAGCGCCAGAGCGACATTGGCGTAGACGGTGCGATCGAGCAGTAGCATCGGATCTTGGAAGACGGTCCCGATTGACCGACGCAAGAAAGGAATGTGTCGCCGGGGGATCCGGGTGATGTCCTTCTCTCCTACATGGATTCGTCCCCCCGATGGACGCTCGATCGCTGTAGCCAGTTTTAGGAGAGTGGATTTGCCGGCGCCGGAACGGCCGGTAAGGAAGTGCATAGAGCCCCGAGGTAGCTCCAATGAGATGCCTTGGAGGGCAGCGGAGCCGTGGGCATAGCGCTTGGAGACGCGATCGAAGGCCAGCAAGTTTTTCGACTCCAATAAAACAGCGCAGAGAGCAAAAGGCCCCGCTTGACCAAGGAGCGAACCGTTAAGCACGTTAAGCGAAATGCTTTCGATTGGCCTGTATTGGTAATTCGCTTAGGTTGGCCTTGGGGGCTCTGGGACTTAGCGTTTTCTTGATCGGATCAGCCTATTCATCGAGGTCCAGTAGGGCATCTACGAAGGCCTCGGTATCGAAGGGACGTAGGGCCGTTGTCTCCTCCCCCACCCCAATGAAGCGGATAGGCAAGCCTAGACGTTGGCAAAGGGCCACGGCGATGCCCCCCTTAGCGGTTCCGTCAAGCTTGGTTAGGATAAGCCCGGTTAACCCCACCGCTTGATGGAATTGCTCAGCTTGGGCTATGGCGTTGCCCCCCGTGGTGGCGTCTACGACCAGCCAGGTCTCATGGGGGGCGTCGGCATCGAGCTTGGTGACCACCCGACGGACCTTGGTCAGCTCCTCCATAAGATTGGCTTTGGTGTGGAGCCTGCCCGCCGTATCGGCGAGGATAATGTCAGTCCCTCGGCTGATCCCCGCTTGTACGGCGTCGTGAATGACCGAAGCCGAGTCGGCGCCTGCCCCTTGCGCAATCACGGGAACGCCCACCCGCTCGCCCCATTCTTGGATTTGCTCCACTCCGGCCGCTCGAAAGGTGTCCCCGGCGGCTAGCAGAACGGAGAGGTTTTGCTCACGTAACCGGGCCGCCAGCTTGCCAATGGTGGTGGTCTTGCCGACGCCATTGACCCCCACTACCAGCACGGTTCGGGTCTCTGTGCCGGCTTGCCACTGCAGAGGCGAAGCCTCCACGCTGAGGGCATCGATGAGATGCTCCCGGATGGCCGTCACCACAGCCTGAGGATCGGCGAGGTCACGCCGCGCCACCTGATCGGTGATGGTATCGATGATGGCTGTGGTGGTCTCCACCCCAATATCGGCGGTAATAAGCAGATCCTCGAGCTCCTCAAGGAGCTCATCATCAATTTGCTTACGGCCTGCCAAGAGACGTGCGAGTCCCTTGGTGAAGCTGCTCCGGGTCTTGCTAAGCCCCTGGCGAAATCGGCTGAAGAGGCCTTGGCGAGAGCCCTTACTCGGACCCTGCGAGGAATCCTGATCGCGCTGCATCATGCCCGGCTCGATTTCGCGTTACGGAAAAAACATGAGACGCTATGATAACCTTTTTTGTCGCCGATACGTAGGAGTGGCAATGTCCCGCCTCCTTTGGTTGATGGCTTCGATATTGGCTCTGCTGGCGCCTGCGATGGCACTTGCCGGAAACGCCGGCAAAGTGGTTTCCCGCAAGCTGGACAATGGGATGGAAGTCTTTGTCCGGCCCGATCATCGGGCTCCTGTGGTCACTTCCATGGTCTGGTATCGGGTTGGAAGCATCGACGAGCAGCTGGGCAAGACCGGTATCTCCCACGTTCTTGAGCATATGATGTTCAAGGGAACCCAGAAGATCGGGCCGGGCGAGTTCGCCGAAATCGTTGCTCGACAGGGTGGCAAGGTCAACGCCTTCACGAGTCGGGATTTCACAGCCTATTTCGAGCAGATTGCCAAAGACCGCCTGAAGACCGTCCTGCGCCTCGAGGCCGACCGCATGGTCAATCTCCTTCTGCAGCCCGATCAATTTCGCAAGGAACTCCGGGTTGTGCAGGAGGAGCGGCGCCTACGCGTGGAGGACAATCCGCGCTCACTAGCCCATGAGACCCTGCGGGCGGTGGCCTTCGATGCCCACCCCTACGCCTATCCCATCATCGGCTGGATGAAGGATCTTGAGGCCCTGACGGTTAAGGATCTGGAGCGCTGGTACCGGCGCTACTATGCTCCCGGGAACGCGCGCTTGGTTGTGGCGGGGGATGTTGAGCCCCAGCGGGTTTTTCGGCTTGCTCGCGAGTATTTTGGTGAGCTTTCCCGAGGTGCTAACCCCGTACCGGTGGATCCCTACGGGGCGTTGTCTCCGCGGGGCTCTCGCCAGATTGATCTGGAAGCCCAAGCGCGCGTGCCCTATCTCGCCATGGCCTACCGGGTGCCCAATCTGCCCTCCGCCCAGCACGATTGGGAGCCTTATGCCTTGCGCTTGGTTGCAGGAATCCTAGATGAGGGGGCTTCGGCCCGGCTTCCTCGGCGATTGGTGCGGGGCAAAGGTTTGGCAGCCTCTGTAGAGGCTCGCTACGATCCGGAGAGTCGGGCTCCGGGGCTTTTCTACCTCGATGGGACACCGGCGCCGGATGCCCAAACTGGCCAGCTCGAGGAGGCCCTACTTGAGCAAGTGGCGCGCCTTCGGGAAGAACCGGTTGACGAGGAGGAGCTCGCCCGGGTGAAGCGTCAGATCGCAGCCAGCGAGGTTTTCCAACGGGACTCGATTTTTTACCAAGCCATGCAGATCGGAAAGCTGGAGACCATCGGCTATGGGCACAAGTACCTTGATGCCTATCTGGAGCGGATTCAAGCCGTGACCCCTGAGCAAATTCGAGAGGCAGCCCAACGCTACTTGGTTCCCCAGCGCCTGACGCGAGTCCGGCTCCATCCGAAGCCACCGGAAGCCTCGAGGGCCTCGTCCGGAGCGAGCTCCCATCCGGGAGGATCCGGTCATGCGGGGTAATAAGAAGCGGATTGTTGGCTCAATAGCCCCGCTCGTTACGTTGGTCGTCCTTGCTGTCCTAGCCGGTCTCTTCCCTGCGTCGGGGGAGGCGGAGTCCGATGCTTACTCGGTGCCGGTCCAGACCTGGACCCTGGACAATGGGATCGAGGTCCTTTATGTCCATCGGCCCGAGCTGCCCATGATGAGTCTGCAGATCGCCTTCGATGCCGGTAGCGCCCGTGATCCCGATGGTCAATTCGGGCTCTCCGCCCTGACTGCCCGACTCCTCGATCAAGGGGCTGGCGACCTCTCCGCCGATGCGTTCGCGCGGCGCGTGGACGCGCTCGGGCTTCGCTTCCAGGCCATTAACGGGCGCGACCAGCTGTCGGTGCAGATAACCAGCCTGACCGAGGATCACACTACAGAGAAGGCTTGGTCTCTGCTAACCCAGGTCCTCACCCAGCCCGCTTTTACTAAACGGGCTCTGCGGCGAGAGCGAGGCCGCTTGATCACTGCAATCCAACAGGATCGGGAGGATCCGCAAAAGGTAGCGGTGAAGGCCTTTTATCGGGCAGTTTATCGCGATCATCCCTATGCCCACCCGCCCAAAGGCGAGCCGGAGGATCTTAGTGGCCTTACTCAGGCCGATCTGAAGGCCTTTGCCAATCGCTACTTCGTGGGGACTAATGCCACAGTGGCTGTCGTCGGGTCCATGAAACGTCCGGCTGTTGAGGCCCTTTTGGTGCGGACGCTGGGCCGGCTTCCCCAAGGGGAGCCCCCGTCTCCGTTACCGAAGACTTCTGGACTGGACGAGTCCCGTGAGGTCTTTATTCCCAAGCAAGTCTCCCAGGCCCATGTGCTTATGGGCCAGCCAGGGACTACCCGCGGTTCCAGGGATTACTTCTCCTTGCTGGTAGGCAACTACAGTCTCGGTGGGGGTGGGTTCGCCTCCCGGTTAGTGGATGTGGTGCGGGAAGAGCATGGTCTTTCCTATAGTGTGTTCAGCACCTTTGCTCCTAAGGCCCGGCGCGGGCCCTTCGTGGCCGGTCTCCAGACAGCCAACAAGAGCCTCCCCGAGGCCCTTTCCCTCCTCCAAGGGGAGGTGGCTCGATTCATCCGAGAGGGCCCTAAGGCAAAGGAGGTGGAAGCCGCTGAACGCTATCTGACCGGCTCCTTCCCCCTGAAGCTGGAGAGCAACCAGGACATCGTGGGCCAGCTGGCCAACATGGGGTTCTATGACCTCGGTCCGGATTATCTGGATCGCTATCTGGGGCGGATACGGGCCGTGACACCGGGTGCCGTTGCCCAGGCTATGGCGAGACGTCTCGACCCGAACCGGATGGTAACGGTCATCGTGGGGGCCGATCGGCCGAAAGGGTTCGGAGGAGCGTCGAACCGGGGCGATGGCTGAGGGTCATCCGCTGATGCGTCTGGGGTACCTTTTTGTTGATGGGAACATCGATCAAGTTGCTGGGCCGGAGCCTGATGGTAAAACATTCGTTCCCCCCTTAGTGGGTAAGAGGGGCGTAGGGGGTTGATTTCGAGCGAAGAGCAGAGCCCGGTGGTCCTGTCCCTAAGGTTCGATCAGGGACTCCCAAGGGGGAAAGATTCCAGTCGGTCCTTGGGGTTGCCTTCGGGGGCAAGCCGTTGCGGGTGATCGGTGGCTCCGAGCGAGGACGCCGTCTGCGGGTACCCAAGGGATGGACCGTTCGACCGACGCCTGATCGGGTGCGGGAGACCTTGTTCAACTGGCTTCAGGGGGAAGTTCCCCGCAGCTGGGCCCTAGACCTCTTTTCCGGCAGCGGGGCCCTGGGTATCGAAGCCCTGTCCCGGGGGGCCGCTTTGGTGACCCTCGTGGAAAAGGACCCCAGGGTGCTCGAGGTCCTCCAAGCCAATTTGGCCCCTGTCGCCGGAGGGGAGCGGGTTGAGGTGATCCGGGATTCTGCTTGGCGTTTCTTAGGGAGAGCCTCTGAGCGGAGGTATGATCTGGTCTTCTTGGATCCGCCTTTCGATCGAGGTTGGGCAGCCCGCACTGCAGTGCGTCTGGAGGAGCAAGGGTGGCTTGCCCCCGGCGCCCGAGTCTATCTGGAGACAGGTCCCCGGGAAGGGCCACCACAAGTCCCTCCCGGCTGGCAGCTCCAACGATCGGGGCATTGTGGTGACCTTGCCTTCTGGCTGTTTGAATGCCCGATTGCAGAGGATCGGAAAGCAGAGAGGGGTCCATGACGGAAGCCCGTTGGAATCGGGATCCCCGAGTGGCCTTGTATCCGGGGACCTTTGACCCCATCACTAAGGGTCACGAAGACCTTGTTCGGCGGGCTAGTGGCCTGTTTGATCAGTTGATCGTGGCTGTAGCGGCCAGCTCCGGCAAGGACCCTTGGTTTCCCCTGGAGGAGCGGATCCAGCTGGTAAGGGGGGTGGTGGGCGATCTCCCCAATGTTGGGGCCGTTCCTTTCGAAGGCTTACTAATCGATTTTGTCCATAAGCAGGGGGCTGGGGTCATCCTTCGAGGACTGCGGGCCGTCTCGGATTTTGAGTACGAGTTCCAGATGGCATCCATGAACCGTAAGCTCGATGCTGAAGTGGAGACCCTGTTCTTGATGACCGGCGAAGCCTACACCTACCTCTCATCCGGATTGGTCCGCGAGATCTTTCGGTTGGGGGGTGATGTTTCCGCCTTTGTCCATCCTAAGGTCGTCAGTGCCCTGAACCGCCGGCTGGGAAAGGGGGCCGGCTAGCTTGGCCTCGAATCGCCGACTCGTTTTTCCTCTGCGGAAAACTGTCCCTAAAGCGGGCTAGGCAAGGCGCGCTCGGTTACGGCCAGTTGCCTTAGCTGCATAGAAGGCCTTATC
Source organism: uncultured Gammaproteobacteria bacterium (assembly GCA_964452535.1). Classification (GTDB taxonomy): domain Bacteria; phylum Pseudomonadota; class Gammaproteobacteria; order Thiohalorhabdales; family Thiohalorhabdaceae; genus Thiohalorhabdus. Next base: position 8,626 of record CAYVMM010000031.1, read on the forward strand.
AACCTGCTTCAGGGGGAGATAGGTCTCCTCCCCAGGAAAAAGCCCGGCGAATCCTAGGCTAACGCGGATTGTTGGCAGGTTGTTCAAGGGATGGGCTGTTACCGCCTAGCGTAGCTCCTCCACTAGAAGTGGTCGCTCCCTTTTAGGACGCCTGTCAAGGGATCGTGAGTGGCTTGGTGCGCCATTTTTTTCTTGCAAAGCCTTACGCTCGCCACTCTCATTGGTCACAACCACTAGACGCAGAGGGGCTCCCTGCCCATCATCGGATGGTCGCTAAGGTTAGCTCTACCCAGGCGATGTGGCCGTCCCTGGTTGGGTGCGCTTCTCCAGGCGGAAGTAGCTTTCCTCAAAGGTCAGTAATTGCTCTACCGGGCTTGCTTCGGTCGCGCGATTACAATCCCTAGTCCCGCCGTGGCCTGGTTAAGCTCGTTAGGACCAGGAATCCCCCCAATCCGGTTAACCCCCCGGCGACCCATCCCTTTGGCAGGCCCAGGGAGGATTCGAGATCGGGCCAGGCCATCGCACCTCCTCCCATTAGGATTAGCGCAGAGCCGATTCCAGCTGCCGCTAGACGTTGGAGTCCGCCCCGAATCTCGGCACGTAACTGCTCCAACTGGGGATCTCGCAGGTTCAGGACCAGATCGTCGTTCACTGCTCGGTCTAGAAAGGTCGCCGTCTGGCGCGGAAGTCCGGGGAGCAGCCGTCCCCACTCCGGAAGCTCGCGCTGGAGCTCGCGTTGTAGTCGGCGCGGTCCCTTTTCCTCATTCATCCATTCGCGAACCAAGGGCTGCACCGCCGTCCAGATGTTCATGCTGGGGTTAAACTCGCGAGCGATGCCCTCGACGTTGACCATGGTCTTCTGCAGCAAGATGAGCTGGGGCTGGGTCTCCATGTGGAAGCGGCGGGTGGTCTGGAACAGTCGAATGAGAAGATGAGCCATGGAGATCTCGTGCAAGGGGCGGTCCAAGATCGGCTCGGCAATGGCTCGCAGGGCGTCTTCGAAAGCGACCATGTCCGTATTCGGCGGAACGTAACCGGCCTCCAGATGCACCCTGGCAACGCGGTAATAATCCCGCTCCAGGAAGGCCAGCAGCATGTCCGCTAGATAACGGCGCTGGTCGGCGGCGAGGATGCCCATGATCCCGAAATCCACCACCTGGAGCTGATTGTTGGATCCAACAAACACATTACCGGGATGCATATCGGCGTGGAAATAGCCATCCCGAAAGACTTGGTGGAAGAAGATCTCTGCCGATCGACGGGAGACCGTGTCGATGTTGGCCCCGGCACGCTGCAGGGCTTCGGGCTCGTCGATGGCAATGCCCTCGATCCACTCCAGGGTGAGGACCTCGCGAGTGGTGTGCTGCCAGTGGACCCGGGGCACGTGGAGGATGGGGTTGTCCCGGAAATTGCGCCGCAGCTGACTGGCGTGCGCGCCTTCTTTTTCCAGATCCAGCTCATCGGAGATGGTCTTGGCGAACTCCTCCACTACCGCTACCAGCCGCAGGCGCCGGGCTTCGGAATGGGCCCATTCGGCGAGGGCTGCAAACCCGAACATCACCGTCAGATCGGTCTGGATCAGGTGCTTGATGCCGGGTCGCCGGACCTTGACGGCCACGGCCTCGCCAGAGGGCAGGCGGGCGGCATGGACCTGGGCAATGGAAGCCGAAGCCATGGGAGTATGGCCGAATTCGAGGAACAGCTCCTCCAAAGGCGAATCGAAGGCTTGCTCCACGATGGTCTGGGCCTCTTCCCCCGGAAAAGAGGCCACATCATCCTGAAGATGGGCGAGCTCATCGATGATGTCCCCGGGAAGTAGATCCCGTCGGGTGGAGAGGAGCTGGCCCAGCTTGATAAAGGGGGGGCCAAGGGCTTCCAAGGCGAGGCGTAGCCGATGACCCCGTGAGTGGGTACGCACCAAGCGGTTGCGGAAGGGAATGAGCCGAGCAATCCAGGCATAGGGCCGGAAGACTGGAATAGCGACGAGGAGCTCCTCCAGCCCGTACCGGGTAAAGGTGCAGGCGATGGTTAGCATGCGCAGGACGTGGCGGGGACCAAATCGGCGATAGCCAGGGGGACGAGGAGTTGTTCGGGCCAATGGTGTTAGCCCGCGTGTGCCTTAAACCCAGTGTGCAGGGCGACGATGCCTCCGGAAAGATTGGTGAAGGCAGCACGTTCGAAGCCGGCATCCTCGAGCATCTCGCGCAAGGTCTCTTGATCGGGATGCCGGCGGATGGATTCCACAAGGTAGCGATAGCTCCCCTGATCACCAGTGATCATTCCGCCCAATTTGGGGATGATCCCAAAGGAGTAGGCGTCGTAGAGGGGGCGTAAGGGGGCCACCGGCTGGGAGAACTCCAGTACCAGGAGTCGACCGCCAGGCCTAAGAACCCGGTACAGCTCCCGGAGGGCCCGTCCCTTATGGGTCACATTGCGTAGGCCGAAGGCCATGGTGATGCTGTCGAAGGTCCCGCTGGGTAAGGGCAAGGCTTCGCTGTCGGCAGCTAGCCAATCCAGATTCCCTACCAGTCCCTCGTCGGCCAGTCGGCGGCGACCCACCTGCAGCATCTTGAGATTGACATCAAGGACAACAACCCGGCCTCGAGGGCCCACCTCGGAACTGAAGAACCGTGCCAAGTCGCCCGTTCCCCCGGCGGCGTCCAGGATCCATTCCCCGGCGCGGGGCTCCGCCCGCCAAGCGGTGTAGCGCTTCCAGTAGCGGTGCAGGCCTGCCGACATCAGATCATTCATTAGGTCGTAACGATCGGCTACCGAATCGAATACCGAGCGCACCCGGCGGGCCTTCTCCGCCCGGGGGATCTCCTGGAAGCCAAAGTCGGTCGTTGTTTGATCCTCGTCGTTATTCATTGTCAATGCCTCGGCTCTCGATTCGCCGAATCGAGCCTTGGGATCGCTAGCGTTAGTGCTCATCGCAGTGGGCTCCTCGGATGGGGGCAAGGGAAGGGGCAGGGGCAGGCTACTGCAACTCCGACAACCCTTCAATTGATGGCGATGGGCCAAGAGGAGAGGGGCAAGCGGTGCCCTAGGGGATAGATCGCGGAACAAGCCGTATTCATGGAAGGGGCAGTGCCTTTTGCCTTGCCAACAGGGCAGTTATGGGCAAGCGGGGAGGGCTTGAACAGCCCAATATCTCCGGTTATGCTGTCCATAGATATACAACATATTGTGCTTTTCACAGGCTACCCTTTCCCCCTCGCTTCGGATTCGTCTACCGCGGAGGAGCCCTATGCCCGCTAAGCTCAAGCCTTGGACCGAGCTCACCCAGTCCACCCTGATCCCGTTTCAGTCGGCCTCCCTCGACATCTGGGACAAGAAGTACCGGCTCAAGGACATGCGTGGGGAGCCAGTGGATGCCGATGTGGATGCCACCTACCAGCGCGTGGCATGGGCTCTGGCCGAGGCGGAAGGGGAGGCCAAGCGCGAGCACTGGTACGAGCGTTTCCTCTGGGCCCTGCGCCAAGG
>CAYVMM010000032.1:0-11964 GCA_964452535.1 uncultured Gammaproteobacteria bacterium
AGGGGGAGTCCATAGGCACGCCAGCCCCATGCGCCAGGGCCAAGCGCAGCGGGGCGTCCTCGGGACCGGACAGGAGGTACGAAGGGGAATCCGGGGCCAAGGGATTCATCCGCCGATGTGGGACATTTCCACCTTGGGGCGAGCCGGGGTCTCCTCAGTTCGCAGCTCGGAATAGCGATCGGCTCGCCCCTCCCAGATGGCTCGTATCCGCTCAGCGATCGCCTCGTCGTTAGGCTGATGCAGCCAGGTTCGGAGATCGTAGCCCCGGCTCCCGAACAGGCAGGTAAACAATTCCCCCTGGGCGGAGAGGCGGGCCCGATTGCAGGTGCCGCAGAAGGGCTCAGTTACTGAGCTAATGATCCCGACTTCCCCTGCACCATCCCGGTAGTGGTAGCGGTTCGCGACCTCGCCCATATCATGGGGCTCTAAGGGGGTTAAGGGCCAGGTGGCTTCCAACGTATCCCGGATTTCCTGGGCTGTAACGACATCGGTTAAGCGCCAGCCGTTGGTATTGCCCACATCCATGTACTCGATAAAGCGCAGGATATGGCCAGAATGGCGGAAGTGATCCGCCAGGGGAAGGATTTGAGCGTGATTGAGTCCTCGCTTAATCACCGTATTGATCTTGACCGGCGCCAATCCGCCCGCCTGGGCTGCCTCAATCCCTTCCAGGACCCGGTCCACCGGATAATCGACATCGTTGATGCGCCGGAAAATGGCATCATCGATGGCGTCAAGGCTGACAGTAATCCGATCCAATCCAGCCGCCCGGAGGCTGTGGGCCTTCGTCAAAGTAAGAAGGCTGGCGTTGGTAGTTAGAGTGAGATCATCGATGCCGGGGATTGCCGATAAGGCTTCGATCAAGCGCTCGATCTGGCTACGCACCAGGGGTTCTCCGCCCGTGAGTCGGATCTTGTGCACCCCTTCCCGGGCAAACAAGCGGGCTAGGCGGGTGATCTCCTCGAAGGAGAGGATTGCCGATTGGGGCAAAAAGGCGTGATCAGCGCCGAAGAACTCTTTGGGCATGCAATAGACGCAGCGGAAATTGCAACGATCGGTGACCGAGATCCGGAGATCGCGAAGGGGGCGCGCCAAGGTGTCGTGAAGGCTCATGTTATCCGCTCAGTTACAGGGCCTCTTCCAGGGGAAATCGCAAGCGGGCCGGAAGTTCCCTCGCCACTGCTTCTCGACCAGCAGGGGAAAGGTCCCTAAGGGACCGCAAGAAGGCAAGGTGAGCTGGTGAGCAACCGGGAATTAGCAACACTGAGATACGCTAAATCGCTTGTCGGTGATGCCCTTTGCCGGGCGGCAGCCTTCACCGGCATCCCGCGGCCCGGGGCAGTGCGACTTGCTCGAACAACCGGGTGAGGCGGTTCAAACGGAAAAGACAGCACCCAAAGGCCATCGACCTGCTGCTAGCCCTGATCCAGACCACCGAGCTGGAAGAAAGTGAAAGGCAGAAAAGCGGGTTCGAGAAGCCAGGGGGTCGTCCCCTAGTACTACGAGCAAACGGTGTGAGCCTGCCTAATGTGGGAATATTGCGGTGATCAGTGCCGTTTTAGCCTCGTTAGTATGGCATTCACTCCTTAGGGAACGCACATTTTGCCATGGTATGGCTGCCCACCCCAATCCCCTACCGCTGAGCCTTGATTTCATCCTGCTCAACCTTGCTGCGGCTGTCGTATCAGGAATGGACAGAGACAAGGGAGCTTGCTAGCTTGACCTTGAGAGGTTGGCTTTGGGAGATGATCGGCGGTCCAGGATTGGGCAACGTGCCAGACCCAGCCGGATGGGCGTTTTCCTTACAGGGGGATAGCGATGGCAGAGGAGACCTTGGAGTCGGTCCTTAGCGAAGAGCGAGTCTTCGAAGCCCCTCCAGAATTTGCGGAGAAGGCTCGCATCTCGGGGATGGACCAGTACTTAGAGATGATGAAGCATGCCACAGAGGATTATGAGGGTTTTTGGGCTAAGCAAGCCCACCAGGAGATTACCTGGGCCACCCCGTTTACCCAAGTGCTTGATGAAAGCCGCCCCCCATTTTACAAATGGTTTAGCGACGGCACCTTAAACGTTAGCTACAACTGCTTGGACCGCCATGTGGCGGCCAGTCGAGGCGCTTATACCGCGATCCTCTGGGAGGGCGAGCCCGGCGATACCCGATCCTTGACTTACCAGGAGCTCCTTGAGGAGGTGAGCAAGCTCGGCAATGCCCTAAAGGCCTACGGCGTAGGCAAAGGGGACCGGGTGGTGATCTACATGCCCATGGTCCCCGAGGCAGTGGTAGCCATGCAGGCCTGTGCCCGCATTGGCGCTACCCATTCCGTTGTGTTCGGTGGCTTTTCCGCCGAGGCCCTTAAGGACCGCATCGAGGATGCTGGGGCCAAGGTGGTGATCACCGCTGATGGTGGCCTCCGCCGGGGCAAGACCGTGCCCCTGAAGAAGAATACGGATCGCGCCTTGGACGAGGGCTGCGACACTGTGGAGCATGTGGTGGTCCTCCAGCGCACTGAGAGCGAGATCGGCTGGACCGAAGGCCGGGACGTCTGGTTCCGCGAGATCATGGAGCGCGAGTCAGCGGACTGCCCGGCCGAGCCGGTGGAGGCCGAGCATCCCTTGTTCATCCTCTATACTTCGGGTTCTACCGGCAAGCCCAAGGGCGTGGTGCATGCCAGCGCCGGCTATCTGCTTGGTGCCATCGTTACCATGAAATGGGTGTTCGATATCCGCGAGGGTGACGTCTATTGGTGCACCGCTGATGTGGGCTGGATTACTGGCCACACCTACATCGCTTACGGGCCCTTGGCGGTGGGCACCACCCAGGTGATGTATGAGGGGGCGCCCATGCACCCCCAGCCCGATCGGCTCTGGAGCATTGCCGAGCGCACCCGGACCACGGTCTTCTATACTGCCCCCACCGCCATCCGAGCCTTGATGAAACAAGGGGAGGAGTGGCCGGCTAAACATGACTTGTCGCACCTGCGGTTGTTGGGCTCAGTAGGGGAGCCCATCAATCCCAAGGCTTGGATATGGTACTACGAGAAGATCGGCGGGGGCCGCTGCCCGGTCGTGGATACCTGGTGGCAGACCGAGACAGGGGCCCATATGATCAGTCCCCTTCCTGGGGCTACACCCCTCAAGCCGGGGTCTTGCACCCGCCCGTTGCCGGGCATCATGGCCGATGTTGTAGATGATGAGGGCAATTCCATCGAGCCGGGCAGTCAAAAAGGCGGTCTGCTGGTCATGCGCCGCCCCTGGCCTTTCATGCTGCGGACGGTATGGGGGGATGAGCAGCGGTTCATCAGTACCTATTGGAGCCATTTCCCCGGGCAGTACCTGTATCTCTCTGAAGACGAAGCTACCCGCGACGAGGATGGATTCTTCTGGATCCTCGGTCGGATGGACGACGTCATCAATGTCTCCGGTCACCGTTTGGGGACCATGGAGATCGAATCTGCACTGGTCTCCCACGAGAGGGTCGCAGAGGCGGCGGTAGTGGGTCGCCCCGATGAAGTGAAGGGCAACGCCATCTTCGCCTTTGTCCTGCTCAAGGAGCAGCAGGGCAGCGAAGATCTCGACCGGCTTCGCGAGGAGCTACGCGCCCACACGGCCGATAAGATCGGTCCCATTGCCAAGCCCGACGAGATTCGCTTCACCGAAGCCCTGCCTAAAACTCGCTCGGGCAAGATTATGCGCCGCATCCTGCGTTCCATTGCCACCGGTGAGGAGATCAGTCAGGACATCTCCACATTGGAGAATGAGGAAGTGGTCCGGAAGCTTCAGGCTAGCTCCTGAACTCGCCTGAGCTGCCAGCTCTCCTGGCGAAGCCTCCTTGGGCTTCGTCCTCGCCGTCGCCCCCGTTCGCCTGCGCACTCCTCGGCAGCCCGTTTATGTCGGCTAAGGCTCATTGCGGCTAAGCAATAATGGGGCTCGGCCGGCCTTGCCTGCGCTGGGGCCAGGCATGGAGAGGGCCAGAAAACCCCGGGCCGAGCCCGGGGTCAAGGACGAAGGCTCGAGTACTAGGCTTCGTCTTCCCGGTGACCCCCGTAACCCGCTTAACCCGTAAGCCTAATTGCCGTCTTCGGGACCAGGAGGCCGACGATCTAGCAGGCCGTTGAAAACCTTTTTCAAGGGCCGGCTTTCACCGCTAAAAGCAGTGAAAAGGGACAAAGCCTTTTCCTGGAAACCCCGGAAAAGCAACCGGTTGCCTGTTTTTCTAGACAAGCGGAGCCGGCCGGCTCCGCTTCGACCAGGGCGATGAAAAGGGTTTCATCGCCCTGGTAGGTGTCCAAGGCCTTGAGGCGGTCGATGGCTTCTTTGTCCGGATATTTTGGCCAGGGGGCATGGCGAATAGCGTCAGGGCTCCCGAGCTGGCGCACTTGACGGAATGCTGCCCTATGTGGATTATAGGATGCGGTTTGGTTTAATTCATGAATCTTTATGATGGAGCAATGGAACATGCAATCTAGCGTAAATCTGGCTCCTGAGTGGCATGTATCTCAGTGGTTTAATACGGATCAGCCACTGAGTTTGTCGAGCCTTCGGGGCAAAGTGGTGGTTTTACACGCTTTTCAGATGCTTTGTCCCGGGTGTGTAATGCACGGTCTGCCCCAAACGCAAAAAATCTATAATGCGTTTGATTCTAATGACGTGGCGGTGATTGGCTTGCATACCGTTTTTGAGCACCATGAGGTGATGACTCCAGAAGCCCTGGAGGTCTTTATTAAAGAGTATCGTTACACCTTCCCTATCGGTGTTGATCAGCCGGATGGTCACTCAGGCCTGCCGTTGACGATGCGCTCCTATGGGATGAATGGGACGCCAAGTTTGATCCTGATCGATCACAAGGGCTACCTTCGCAAGCACAGTTTTGGTCAAGATGATGATATGCTGGTGGGAGCGAGCATCGCCAGCCTGATTAGCGAAGCCAAAGCGGCGCCTCAGTCGGCCGCTGAGCCTGGAAAGGCGGGTGATAGCGGTTGTGAAGAAGACAAATGTACGGCATAGGCCGCCTTCGCCTCGGGCACTAGGGCCATTTGTGGGCCTTTGCAGGCCTTCCTTAACCGTGGCCGCTGGATTCGGCCCACTTAGGTCCGGTTCTCCCCTGATCTAGGTGGCGGGTTTGGTTAGCCGCCCATAGGCCGTTCCCCGAGTGGTCTTCTGCCCCCTTGCGGGGCCTTTCCCGTAGTTCCTAGCCACTTTTGCCCGTCCCGAAGCCCTGGCTTTCGCTTGAGGGGTAAGGGGGGGTATGGTAGCGTTGTTTGCGTTTTGGGAGGGGGATACTATGGCCTTGGATCGGAAAACGATCGCGGAAGTAGCCCAGCTTGCCCGTTTGCGCCTTGGGTTTGAGGGAGCGGCCGATGTGGCCGAGGACCTCTCCCGCATATTGGATATGATTGACCGAATCGAAGAGGTGGATACGGCAGGGATGGAGCCCCTGGCCCATCCATGGCATCTTGCTCAGCCCTTACGGGCCGATGAGGTCACCAACGCTTCAGCCCGGGAGCGCCTGCAGCAAAGTGCCCCCGATGTGAGGGGGGGCTACTATCGAGTCCCTCGCTCGGTTGAGTAACCGGCCCCTCTCCCGCCACTTTCGGGCCCTTGTGGTCCCTCCTGACCGGACAGATCTCGGGGTTCAACCTTGGTGCGCGATTCGTCCCTAAGTGCCATACGACGGGGGTTGCTGGATGGCGAATACGCCAGCCGGGAAGTGACCCGTTCCTATCTTGATCGGATCCGGGAGCTGGATCCCCACCTCAATAGCTTCACGCAGGTCTTCGAGGAAGCCGCCCTGAGCCGGGCCGAGGAGGCCGACCAGCGAATTGCCAAAAGGAGGGCCCGGCCATTGGAAGGGGTCCCCATCGCGCACAAGGATATCCTGGCCACCATGGAAGGCGAGACCACGTGTGGGTCAAAGATGTTGGCGGGATACCGCTCACCCTTCGATGCCACGGTAGTGGAGGCCCTGAGCGCCGCCGGCGCGGTAGTGTTGGGAAAGACCAATATGGATGAGTTTGCCATGGGCTCTTCCAATGAGGCCAGTTACTACGGCTCAGTGGGCAATCCCTGGGATACCGCTACTGTCCCGGGAGGCTCCAGTGGCGGCTCTGCGGCGGCCGTAGCGGCTCGGCTTTGTGCCGGCGCTACGGGTACCGACACGGGAGGTTCCATTCGCCAGCCGGCGGCCCTTTGCGGAATTACCGGGCTCAAGCCCACCTATGGTCGGTGCAGTCGGTACGGTTTGGTGGCCTTCGCGTCCAGCCTGGACCAGGCCGGACCCATGGCTCGAACGGCGGAGGACTGTGCCTATCTCCTGAATGCCATGGCCGGCTACGATCCACGTGATTCCACCAGCGTGGATCGGCAGGTGCCAGATTACCCGAGTATGCTGGGCCAAGGTCTGTCAGGCAAGGTAATCGGAGTGCCCGCGGAGCTCTTCACTGAAGGTCTGGACAGCGAAGTCGAGAGCGCCGTAAAAGAAGGCCTGGAGACCTTCCGCGAGCTTGGGGCCCAAATCCAGGAGATCCATCTGCCCCATTACCCCTATGCCATTCCCACGTATCAGGTGATTTCCGCGGCCGAGGCCAGCTCTAATCTAGCGCGCTTCGATGGGGTCCGCTATACACATCGGACGCAGCAGCCGACCAATCTGATCGATATGTACGAGAGCAGCCGCAGCGAGGGCTTCGGCGCTGAGGTCCAACGCCGGATCTTGGTGGGAACCTTCGTCCTCTCCGCCGGGTATTTTGATGCCTATTACCTCAAGGCCCAGAAGGTCCGCACTTGTATTCGCAACGATTTTGCCCGGGCCTTTCGGGAGGTGGACTTGATCGCTGGACCGACGAGTCCGACCCCGGCCTTCGCGCTGGGTGAGAAGTCCACCGATCCCATCGCGATGTATCTATCGGATCTTTATACCACGGCTGCCAACTTGGCTGGGATCCCAGGGATTTCTTTCCCCTGCGGTTTTTCTGAGAAGGGGCTCCCCATCGGAATGCACTTGATGGGGGATTTCTTTCGAGAAGACCTGCTGTTGAACGCTGCTCACCACTACCAGCGGGCCACCGATTGGCATGCCCGCATTCCCGAGAGTGTGTAGGCACAATCATGGAATTCGAACCAGTCATCGGGCTTGAGGTCCATGCCCAGCTCGCCACCGTCTCCAAGCTCTTCTGCGGGTGCGCCACGCGCTACGGGGCCGAGGCCAATACCCAGACCTGCCCGGTCTGTCTGGGCATGCCTGGGAGTTTGCCGGTGCTTAATCGGGAAGCGGTGCGCATGGCAATCATGATGGGCCTGGCGGTGGAGGCGGAGGTCCGAGAGTCCTCAGTCTTCGCTCGGAAGAACTACTTCTATCCGGATCTCCCCAAGGGGTATCAGATTTCGCAGTATGAGCTTCCCTTAATCGAGCACGGTCGTCTTCGGATCGAGCCGGAGAAGGGGGAGCCGAAGTTTGTCGGCATTACCCGTATCCATATGGAGGAGGATGCCGGCAAATCTCTGCATGAGGGCTTCGGGGAGGGGGTAACCGCTATCGATCTGAACCGCACCGGAACCCCCCTCATCGAGATCGTCTCCGAGCCGGATATGCGCTCCCCGGGTGAGGCCGTTGCCTACCTCAAGAAGCTGCATTCCATGGTACGCTATCTGGAGATCTGCGACGGCAATATGCAGGAGGGCTCCTTCCGTTGCGATGCCAATGTCTCTATCCGGCCCCGGGGTCGGGAAGAGTTTGGGACCCGGACCGAGCTTAAGAATCTCAACTCCTTCCGCAATATGGAGCGCGCCATCCTCTGTGAGATGGGTCGGCAGCAGGAGATCCTTGAGGAGGGGGGTCACATTGTCCAGGAGACCCGGCTGTGGGACGCCGATGCCGGTGACACCCGCTCCATGCGTACCAAGGAGGAAGCCAACGACTATCGTTATTTCCCCGAGCCGGACCTGCTCCCCCTAGAAATCCCCGAAACCTTGATCGAGGAGGCCCGCGCAGGCCTTCCGGAGCTTCCCGATGCCAAGTGTGAGCGCTTCGTGGCCACCTATGGCCTCAAAGAGGACGACGCCTCGGTGCTCACCACTAGCCGCGGGCTGGCCAACTATTACGAGGAGGTGGTGGCCCTTGGTGTCGATACCAAGCTAGCGGCCAATTGGACGATGGTCGAGCTGCTGGGGGCCTTAAATAAAGAGGATCGGGACATCACGGATGTGCCTGTTTCTTCCGAGAATCTGGGAAAGCTTCTCCAGCGGATCGAAGACGGCACTATCTCAGGGAAGCTTGCCAAGCAGGTCTTTGAGTCGATGTATGCCGAGGGGGAGGATGCGGATACTGTGATCGAGCGCGAGGGCCTCCAGCAGATCACCGACGCCTCGGCTATCGAGGAAGTGGTGGCTGAAGTCCTCGCCGAGAATGACAAGCAGGTCCAGCAATATTTGGCCGGTAAGGAAAAGCTGCTGGGTTACTTTGTTGGTCAGATTATGCAGAAGACCGAAGGCAAGGCCAATCCCCAGCAGGTAAACCAAATCGTTAAAGAGAAGCTGGACGCCCGGAAAGGGTAGAGGCCCTCCCAACCCAACAGGGCATTGAAGGGTCTTCCCCGACCCGGTTAGTCCCTTCCCAGGCTCCACTCGATTGCCAATGGTTTGTCACTACTGACCCCTTTCCCCTAATCGACGCACGTGCTCCAAACAGCGCTTGCGAGAGGCCTCGTCGCGCTTGCCCATCTTTCCGATCAGGGTCGCCCGGATCGGACCGATTCCCGAGAATCCCAGGATGTTGCGCTTTAGGCTCCGCAAGCTGTGGGCGCGGAAATAGAGCCGATAGGCTAGGGCAGGCATTCCCATGGTGATGACGATCCGTGCGGACTTGCCCTTAAGACGCCGGGTCGGTAGGCCGTGTCCGCTTAGCTCGAAGCCGAAACCGGGACGGAAGATCTGCTCCAAGAAGGCCTTGAGCATGGCTGGCATGGTACCCAGCCATAGGGGATAGAGGATCACCCAGTGATCTGCCCACCGGAGGATTTTCTGGGCCTCTTGGATGGCCTCGGGGGGATCCGTGCCGTATTCCTTGGGTGAGCGAATGGGGGAAAATGCCAGCTGGCCCAGATCGATACGACGGAGCTCATACCCCCCTTCCTCGGCGCCCTCGGTGTAGGCATTGGCCAAGCCTTCAATGAAATGGCCTCCCGCCGGGTCGGGGTGGCCTTGGACAACAGCGATCCGGCTTTCGATCATGGGCTTATCCTTTGGTTCTGCCTCGCTTGGCATTGTATCGCCTGAAGATGCCCAAGCCTGCCCGTGCCTCCGCGGATCCAGCGTAGGTTCTGCCATGCTAAAATCGCTCCAATTGGATGGAACGCATTGCAGGATAGGAGGAGGCCTCTTGAGCCATAAGCCTTGGGGTGGTCGTTTTACCGAGTCTACTGATGCCTCCGTTGAGGCCTTTACTGCCTCTGTCGCTTTTGACAAGCGCTTGGCTGCTCAGGACATCGCGGGGTCAAAGGCGCATGCCCGCATGCTGAGACGCCAGGGCATCCTCTCGGGGGAGGATGTCGATGCCATCCTACAGGGTCTGGACATCGTAGCTGAAGAGATCGAGGCTGGCGACTTCCCCTATTCAGTGGCCCTTGAGGACATCCACATGAATATCGAAGCCCGACTGGTTGAGCATGTCGGCGAGGCGGGCAAGCGCCTTCACACGGGGCGCTCGCGCAATGACCAAGTGGCTACCGATCTGCGTCTGTTTGTCCGCGAGCAGATCGACGGGCTCCTGGCCGGGCTTGAGGCCTTCCAGGAAGCCCTGATTGATGCCGTCGGGCGTGAGGCGGAGACCGTGATGCCGGGCTTCACCCATCTCCAACCGGCGCAGCCGGTGACTGTTGGCCACCACCTGCTTGCTTACATCGAGATGGCCCATCGCGACGCTGGACGGCTGCGGGATGCTCGGAGGCGGCTCAACCGGCTGCCGCTAGGCAGTGGGGCCCTGGCTGGTACCCCCTATCCCCTCGACCGTGAAGGAGTAGCCGCTGAGCTCGGCTTTGACGGGGTCGCGGAGAACTCTCTGGACGCGGTCTCGGATCGGGATTTCGCGGTAGAGACGGTTTCGGCCTGTGCCTTGATAATGGCCCATCTTTCCCGCCTGGCTGAAGAGCTGATCCTCTGGAGCTCACCCCAGTTCGGTTTTGTTAGCCTCCCGGAAGCCTTCTGCACCGGCAGCTCAATCATGCCGCAGAAGGTGAATCCCGATGTCCCCGAGCTGGTGCGGGGGAAAGCCGGCCGGGTCAACGGGGACTGGGTGGCCCTGCTTACCCTCCTCAAGGCACAGCCGCTGGCTTACAACAAGGACATGCAGGAGGACAAGGAGCCGGTCTTCGATGCCCTGGACACGACTCGTGGCTCACTCCGGGTCCTGACCGATATGATCCCCGGAATCTGCTTCCACCAGGAGGCCCTGTACCGGGCGGCTGCGATCGGCTATGCCACCGCCACCGATTTGGCGGACTACTTGGTGCGCAAAGGGATGCCCTTCCGCGAGGCTCATGCAGCGGTAGGGGCCGCTGTCCGTTATGCGGCGGAGACCGGTTATGAGCTTGCGGACTTGGACTTGGCCACCCTGCGAGGCTTCGCCGAAGCCATTGAGAAGGACGTCTACGAGGTCTTGACCCTTTCGGGCTCGGTAGCGGCCCGCAATCATGTGGGAGGGACTGCCCCCGGGCAGGTGCGGGCAGCGGCCCAGAGAGCGCGTCGCCGCTTGGCCGGGACAAACAATGCGTAGGCTCTTCTTGCTGCTGACAATCATCGCCATGCTATTGGCCGGCTGCGGCCAAAAGGGGCCTCTCTATCGACCAGAGGCGGACTCCGGTGCCCAGGAGTCCGATCGGGTGTCCGGTGGGAATTCAGGGGCGCAAGAGGCCGACTAGTACGACAGCTCACCGGGCCGCTGCCTCCATAGCAGAACTTGTGTTCTCCTCGGTAAGTGTGACTGGAGTGGAAATCGGTGCCCCATTTCGCCTACTGTGACGGCGTGCTTCATGCCGAGGGCGTTTCCCTATCTGCCATTGCTGAGGCTGTGGGGACTCCCTTCTACTGCTATTCAGCGACTACCCTGCGTGAGCGGTTCCGGGCCTTCAGCGAGTCCTTTGCCGAGCGAGACCATCTGATCGCCTACGCTGCCAAGGCCAACTCGAGCCTGGCGGTGCTAAACCTGTTGGGTCGGGAAGGTAGTGGTCTGGATATTGTCTCTCGCGGCGAGCTGGAGCGTGGACTCCAGGCCGGAATCCCTGCCAAGCGCATGGTGTTTTCGGGGGTTGGCAAGCGTTACGATGAGCTAGAAGCCGCCCTGGATGCCGGTGTCCTGGGGATCAATGTGGAATCGGCAGGGGAGCTGGAGGCTCTGGATGCTGTGGCTCGGGCGAAGGGGCAGCGGGCCCCGGTTAGCCTGCGTGTGAATCCGGATGTGGACCCCCAGACCCATCCCTACATTGCCACCGGCCTGCATGCCACCAAATTCGGCATCCCGGTTGGCGAGGCCCGCGACCTGTACCGCCGTGCTGCTTCCATGGAAGGCATTGAGGTGGTGGGGATGGATTGCCACATCGGCTCCCAGCTCACCTCGGTGGCGCCCTTTCTGGAGGCCCTAGCTCGGATGCAGGCCCTCATGGCGGATTTGCGCGCCGATGGCCACATTATCCGCCACCTGGACTTGGGCGGTGGCCTCGGCATTGTCTATGGCGAGGAGACCCCGCCGGCTCCGGAGACCTTGGTCCGGAGCTTGAGGGATCGGCTCGGCGATTGGCAAGGCAAGCTTATCTTGGAACCGGCACGGGCGATCGCCGGCCCTGCTGGGGTCTTCGTCACGAAAGTCCTGTATACCAAGGATCAACCGGGCAAATGCTTCGTTGTGGTGGATGGCGCCATGAACGATCTTCTGCGTCCGGCTCTCTACGGAGCGGAACAGGCTATCTGGCCGCTTCT